>JAJRVW010000024.1 GCA_024277115.1 Calditrichota bacterium | reverse complement strand
TTTGCCCAGGGCAATCATAATTTTGCCCTCTCTTTTAATTTTATGCAAACCCCCGGCATTGATATTCGGGGAAACGTACCCACCGCCGAGCCATTGGGAACTATCGATGCGTTTAATCTGGCCGCCGGTTTAAGTTATGCCTCTACTTTAAGTGATTGGCAGGTAGGGGCGACCCTAAATTATCTGCTTGAAAAATACTACCTTTCGACCGCGCCGGGCTGGGCGATTGATTTGGGTGTATTAAGAAAGGATTTGCTCGACGGCGTTG
Source organism: Calditrichota bacterium (assembly GCA_024277115.1). Taxonomy (GTDB): domain Bacteria; phylum Calditrichota; class Calditrichia; order Calditrichales; family J004; genus JABFGF01. The sequence goes on along the minus strand of JAJRVW010000024.1, from coordinate 15,326 downwards.
ATTTTCGTTTTGTAGTTAAAAATATGGGCAAAATGTCCACATTAAAAAACGAAGCAAGCCCATTGCCCTTGATGGTGCAAACAAGTTTTTCGTATCATATTCCCGGTTTTTTTGATGATAAATTGCTTATTTCTCCGGGATTGCAATGGGTTTCTCAGGAGAAGGTTTACTTTGGGCTAGGCACCGAGTTTCAGGTTGTCGATTATCTTGCCATAAGGGCCGGTGTGAAAAATGGTGTTGAAGAATTATTGTGGAGTTTTGGATTAGGCTTAAACTATAATTCATTTCAATTAAATTATGCCTACGCCCCTTTGGAGTTTGATCTAGGTAGTCCGACAAATATGTTTTCTATAGGGATGTCGTATTAAGGGCCAGGGTATTTTATTCACTTAAAAAATTTAGTATTTTATAAAAAAATAAAACGGTATTTAAAGAACGTTTAAAATTTATCCGAAAATATTTTAAAATCACTTAAAACCAAAGCAGTAAAAAATTAATTGAGAAGCGACATGGATGTTTACTTAAAACAAATCCAGGAATTTGTTAAAAATAATTCGCGTGAAAAATGGTTAAATGACCCCTTTGTTAAGAAATTTCTCGCCTTTGGGGCAAATTTCCCGGCAAGCCTTAAATTTGATAAACCGGCTTTTGCACAAAATTTTGAAATCTACCTGGATAAAAAACTTATTGGCGATATCAAAGTTTTTGGCAATACAAAAGATATTAAGAAACATGTCGCACAATTATTGATTGTACTTGGGGAATGCCGTGGGAAGGGGATTGGCTCGAAGGCAATCGAACTTTTGATGGAAAAATTAAAAGGCATGTACGATGCTGTTTATTGCAATGTGAACCGATATAATATTGCCAGTATTAAGATGTTGCGTAAAAATGGATTCCGCATTAAAAAGATTATAGGAAACGAAGTTGTGCTTTATAAAAGGTTGCAGATAAAAAACTTTAAAAAGGCACCTATTTCTATTTGACATATTTTGCAACCCTCCGTATATTCCCAAACTCTAATCTAATTTTTTGTTGGGTCATGGCCAAGCGGTTAAGGCACCGGGTTTTGGTCTCGGCATCCTAGGTTCGAATCCTAGTGCCCCAGCTTTTATTTTATGTGTTTTATAGACTTGCTTTATTTCATCAAAGATAGATAACTAAGGAGTTAAAATGTCGGAAGTGGTATTGTCCGCAGAAAAAAGAATTGAAACCGGTAAAGGTGTTGCCGGTCGGTTAAGAAGGGCTGGGCGGATACCCGGCGTAATGTATGGCGCAAAAATTGAGCCGGATGCAATTTCCTTAGATAAGATTGAATTAGGACGATTGTTGCGTAAAGATCATTCTATCATCAACGTAAAAGTTGGTAGTGACGATCAAAAAGCAGTAATAAAAGAAATTCAAAACCATCCTGTTAGCGGTGAAGTTACACATGTTGATTTTATGCGTGTGGTTGCCGGTCAGGAAATCACAGTTTCGGTTCCATTTCAATTTGTTGGCGTGGCTGAAGGCACCAAACATGGTGGGGTTTTAACAACCTTGCTTAATGAAATTCAGATTTCTGTAATGCCCCGCTTTATGCCTGAAAATATAGAGATTGATATTAGTAAACTGGATATTGGCGATTCAATCCGTATTGATGACCTTGGCCTTGAAAACATGACAGCATTGTCTGAAGGCAATGAACTTATCGTACAAGTTGTTCAGCAGCGTAAAGAAGAAGTTGAAGAAACCGATGAGTTGCTTGAAGATACTGAAAGTGTTGAGCCTGAAGTAATTACCGCGCGTGAAGATGAGAAGGAATCTGAATAAGATTTTCTTATCGTGTATGTTATAATTGGTCTGGGGAACCCCGGAAAAAAATATATTTATACACGGCACAATATCGGTTATTTTCAAATAGATTATATTGTTGAAAAGCTTAAAATCCCCTTTTGCGCTGGCAAAGGGGATTATTATTTTGGGCATTATGAAATAAACAACAAGAATTGCCTTCTTGTAAAGCCCACAACTTACATGAACAATAGTGGTTTGGTGTTTGATCAGCTGGAATCAGAATTTGATTTTACAATCGATCCTGAAAAAATTTTACTTGTTTATGATGACTTCCATCTCCCATTTGGTACCATTCGTTTTCGTAAAAAGGGTTCTGCTGCCGGGCATAAAGGTGTTAAATCTATTATTTATTATTTAGGTACGGATACGTTTTCGCGCTTAAAAATTGGGATTGGTGGACGCTTTGAGGATCCTATAGATCATGTACTTGGGGTTTTTACAAAAGAAGAATTTAATGAAATCCCGAAAGTTTTAAGTTTTGCTTTTCAAGGTATCGAAACCTGGTTAAGCTCAGGAATTAATTTTGCAATGAATAATCATAATCGTAATGTATTAAACTTGGTGAGGTAATTTATGGACAAGAATGTTCTTTTTGCTGTTATAGCTGCTATCCTTGCATTGGTCTTTGCTTTTATAAGATCAATACAGATCGAAAAAAAGGAAGTTGGCACGGAACAGATGAAGCATATTTCTAAGCATATTCGTGAAGGCGCAATGGCCTTTTTAAAGGCAGAGTATAAGGTGCTTTCAATTTTTGTTGTTGTAGTTGCTGTATTACTTGGGGTCACAGCAGATCAGGAAAATTCATCATCCTTCGTGGCTTTATCTTTTGTGGTAGGCGCCCTCTGTTCTGGTTTGGCCGGATTTTTTGGGATGCGCGTTGCAACAAACGCCAATGTGCGCACAACAAACGCGGCTCGTACAAGCCTCGGCAAAGCGCTCGAAGTTGCATTTGCAGGTGGCTCAGTTATGGGGCTGGTTGTAGTAGGGCTAGGTGTTCTCGGGTTAGGAAGTTTATTCCTGCTTTATCAAAATATGTTTGGCGTGGATAACATGGCCAAAGTTTTAACTGTAATTACAGGATTTTCTTTTGGGGCTTCTTCTATCGCCTTGTTTGCACGCGTAGGGGGTGGTATTTATACAAAAGCGGCAGATGTTGGCGCCGACCTTGTTGGTAAAGTTGAAGCTGTGATTCCTGAAGATCATCCTTTAAACCCTGCAACCATCGCAGATAATGTAGGCGATAATGTGGGTGATGTGGCCGGTATGGGCGCGGATTTGTTTGAATCTTATGTTGGCTCGATAATTGGTACCATGGTTTTGGGCGCCGCTTTTATGACATTACAGCCATTCACAGATATTGGTTCACTTAATGCCATTCTCCTTCCTCTTGTTTTAGCGGGCACAGGAATTATTACTTCAATTTTGGGCACATTTGCTGTTCGTGTAAAAGAAGGTGGTAATCCACAGGCTGCTTTAAATAAAGGTGAGTTTGGCTCTTCCATTGTTATGGTGATAGCCTCTTATTTTATTATTAATAATATGTTGCCGGCAGAATGGGTTTTTGATGGAGTTACTTTTTCCTCTGCGGGTGTATTTTATGCAACACTTTTTGGTCTGGCCGCCGGATTGTTGATCGGCTTAATTACCGAGTATTATACTGGCACAGATAAAAAGCCCGTTTTACTGATCGCAGAGCAATCACTAACGGGTTCTGCCACAAATATTATTGCCGGGTTGGGTGTTGGCATGATGTCTACAGCATTGCCGATTATTATAATTGCCATTGCTATTATCGGCGCTTATGAGTTTGCCGGACTTTATGGTATTGCGATTGCCGCTGTTGGCATGCTTTCAAACACAGGTATTCAATTGGCTGTTGATGCTTACGGGCCAATTTCTGATAATGCCGGTGGTATTGCAGAAATGTCTAACCTGCCTGCTGAAGTTCGCCAGCGTACAGATAAGCTTGATGCTGTGGGCAATACAACTGCCGCCATTGGCAAAGGCTTCGCGATCGGCTCTGCAGCACTTACCGCATTAGCCTTATTTGCTGCCTTTATTACTGCGTATAATGTGACGCATCCAGACAATTTACTTACTTCAATAAATATTACAGATCCCAATGTAATGGCTGCTTTATTTGTTGGCGCCATGATGCCTTTCTTGTTTTCATCTCTTGCTATGCAGGCTGTAGGTCGCGCAGCAATGTCGATGATTGAAGAAGTAAGACGGCAGTTTAAAACTATCCCGGAATTGAAGGCAGCGTTGGCGGTAATGCAAAAAAATGACGATAAAGAATTTGATACGTGGTCTAAAGAAGATCAATCAACTTTTGAAGCTGCAAATGGAAAAGCCGAGTATGGAAAATGTGTGGAAATTTCAACACAAGCGTCTATTAAAGAGATGGTTCTACCAGGTTTGCTTGCTGTTATCGTACCTGTTTTGTTTGGCCTGATAGGTGGCGCGACAATGCTTGGCGGTTTGCTCGCAGGTGTTACGGCTTCGGGCGTGTTAATGGCGCTGTTTATGTCTAATGCCGGTGGCGCATGGGACAACGCAAAGAAAATGATTGAAGAAGGCATTACAATCAAAGGCGAAAAGTATGGCAAAGGTTCAGAGCCTCATAAAGCTGCTGTTGTAGGTGATACTGTTGGCGATCCATTTAAGGATACGGCAGGACCATCTCTAAATATTTTAATTAAATTGATGGCCGTTGTTGCACTTGTTATTGCACCGATGCTGCCAGGTTTATAAAGACGAAGAGAATAATTAACTGAAATCCTATTCTACCCACTTAGCCGAGGGTAGGATCGAATTGACCAAAGGAGGAAACATGGCTATTTACGAAACAGTAGTGATACTGAATAGTTTATTGCCGCCTAAAGAACTTGATGATATCATCGAGCGGGCACAAGAGGTGATAAAAGAAAATGGTGGTACCATACGCAGTGTGGATAAATGGGGTAAACGTCGTTTAGCTTACGAAATCCAAAAAAAGCAGTATGGGTTTTATTTTGCAATTGAGTTTGAAGGCGAAGGAAACTTACCTTTAGCACTGCAAAGCGAGTACAATTTTAATGACAATGTTTTACGTTATTTAACCTATGCTTACGATAAGCACAAGATTAAATCTGTGGCATTAAAGCAAGCGAAAGCAGAAGCGCTGGAAGCGGCTGCGGAAGAACCTGTAAAAGTTGCAGAGGAACCTGTAGTTGAAGCAACGCCAGAATCGGATCAAAAAGAACAAGAGGAGGCATAATGTATAAAAATAAAAGAAGCCGTAATTGTCCTTTTGCGGAAGCCGGAATCGTTTATATCGACTTTAAAGATGAAAAACTGTTAAAAAAATATTTAACCGAACAAGGGAAAATTATTCCACGCCATACATCTGGGGCAAGCGCAAAAATGCAAAGGCAATTAGCCCGCGCTGTTAAACGTGCGCGCCATTTGGCACTTTTACCCTATGTTTCAGACTTTAGCCGTTAATCAAATTTATAAGGAAAATAAAATGGAAATTTTATTACGCAAGGAATATAAAGGATTAGGCGAAGCCGGAACTGTTTTAAAAGTAAAAGACGGATTTGCCAGAAATTTTTTAATTCCCCAAGGAATCGCTTATTTAGCATCTGATAATAATAAAAAACGTTATGAGAACGACCTGAAACAAAAAGGATGGAGAAAAGAAAGAGACAAACAAAAGGCAGAAGAACTCGCCAAAGTTCTCGAGAATATCTCTTGTACTATTTCTGTTCAGGTTGGTGAAGAAGACAAACTGTTTGGTTCTGTTACTTCGCAAAACATTGCCGATGCCTTAAAAGAGCAAGGCCATGAAATTGATAAAAGAAAAATCCTTTTGGAAGAGCCGATTAAATCTCTCGGGATTTATTCTGTCACCATCAAGTTGCACCAGGATGTGGATGCAGCAGTTAAAGTATGGGTTGTAAAAGAATAGTTCTTTCAAAAAGAAAAAAAATTAAGCGGCTTTCCGGGTTCACGGTAAGCCGCTTTTTTTATTTATACCATCCTTGCAGGTATCAACAGCTTAATGTAATTTTTATTTCAATTTAAAAATTGACCGTTTGTTGAAAAAAACGAATTTCCCTTAACCCTTTTTAATTCATCCTATGACCTTTGCAGAAGTTGTATTTAACCTTCCCCTCGATCATTCTTTTACATATAAAATACCGGATATTTATCAAGGTGTAAAACTGGGTATGCGCGTATACGTACCCTTTGGTAAACGTACAATTACCGGCGTAGTTGTTGCGTATAAAGAGAAAAGCGCTTTTGTGAAAACCCGTGAAATAATTGACGTACTGGATGAGAAGCCGTTACTGAAGCCGGAAATATTAGAACTAACGCAATGGATTTCATCTTATTATATGTCAAGTTGGGGGCAGGCCATTCAGCTTGCCATGCCAAAAGGGCTGGACCAATATGAAAAAGAAAATATTTTTATAGTTGAAGAGATTCCTGAAGCAGATTTAAGCGATCAGCAGCAGCGGCTTTATTTTCTTATTAGCGACAATCCGGGCAAGCCTAAAAGCTTTTATCGTAAAAAATTTGGTTCGGGATCATTTTATTCGATTTTAAATGCTTTGAAAAACAAAGGGCTCATTTATTTTGAACAGGAAAAACAGAAGGCCCGTGTAGGCGTATTATTAAGGAAGTTTGTTGATGTACCGAAAAATATTGAAGCTAAAATAAGTGAAAATGAGGATTTCTTAAAATACCTAAAAAAACGTCCGGATGTTAAAAGCTATCTCAACGCCCATGCAGGAAAACAAGTATTATTAAGCGTGTTTATGGCCCAAACAAAAATGGCCCGTGCCACGCTCCAAAAAATGCATAAAAATGAGATTGTTTTGATTGCGGATCTTGCTGTGGAGCGTAAACCTGAATTTACTTATTCCGAAGTATCGAAAGAAATAACCTTAAACCAAGAGCAAAATTTTGCTATTAATAGCATTGTTAAACAAGCCCAAAAAAATCAATACAAATCATTTTTATTGCACGGCATAACCGGCAGTGGTAAAACAATCGTTTATATCGAAATTTTGAAAAAAGTTGTGGAGCAGGGAAAAAGCGCCATTATACTGATCCCGGAAATTGCTTTGACCCCACAAACGGTGTCACGCTTTAAAGCGGTTTTTGGCGATAAGATTGCCGTCTTTCATAGCAAAATGTCAATCGGGCAAAGATATGATGCCTGGATGGCCTGTTACAGTGGCCAGGTAAAAATTGCCATTGGCCCGCGCTCGGCATTATTTGCCCCAATGGAGAATATCGGGCTTATCGTGGTTGACGAGGAACATGAACAAAGCTATAAACAGGCCGAGACAGCGCCATTATACAATGCGCGTGATGTGGCCTTGTATTGGGGCAGGCAGAATAATGCGGTTGTTGTACTTGGCTCGGCCACACCGGGATTTGAAACGTATTATAATGCCCAAAATGATAAACATGTTTTATTGACCATAAAAAACCGTGCAACAGAAGGCGTGCTTCCAAGCGTACATTTGGCTGATATGCGTAAAGAAAGATCGAATGGAAAAGGACGGGTGATTTTTTCCAGGATTTTAATTGAGAAAATGAAAGACCGCCTGGAGAAAAATGAACAAATTATTCTTTTACAAAACAGGCGTGGCTTTTCGTCATTTCAGCAATGTTTGCATTGTGGCTTTATCCCAAAATGTACTGAGTGTGAAGTAACCCTGGCCTATCACTCGTACGATAATAAGCAACGGTGCCATTATTGTGGGCTAAACATCCCTGCAAGTGACCGCTGTGCAAATTGTGGAAGTGATGAGTTAGATAACAAGGGGATTGGAACACAACAAATCCAACAAGAGTTAAAGTCCCTATTTTCTGGTGCAATTGTTTTACGCATGGATCAGGATACGACCCGAGGTAAAAATTCGTATGATAAAATTTTGGGTACATTTAGGGAAGGCAATGCAGATATCCTGCTTGGCACTCAGATGATTTCCAAAGGTTTAGACTTTCCTAATGTGACGCTCGTTGGTGTGATCTCGGCAGACATTGGTTTAAGTATTCCCGATTTCCGTAGCCCGGAGAAGATATTCCAACTTCTTTCACAGGTAGCGGGGAGGGCCGGGCGTGGCGAAAAGGCGGGTGAGGTTATCATTCAAACGTACCAGGCAAATCATTATGCCATCCAATATGCACAAAAACATGATTATCTTGGATTTTTTAATGAGGAATTAAAGCATCGGGAAAGTTATAAATATCCGCCGTTCAGACGTATGATTTTAATTACGGTCGCTTCACTCAATTTATCCAATACCATCACTGTTTCCCGGGAAATTTCGGCGCCTTTAAGAATGCATGGCAAGTATTTATGTGATGTAACCGGCCCTGCACCGGCGGCAATTTCTAAAATTAAAAACTTATATCGCTGGCAGCTTAGTTTGAAAATAAATAAACAGTATGATCCTGCCGGCGTTAAAACACGTCAGTTGTTAAAGAATATTTTAAGCACATACACAAAACAAAAAACAGCCAATTTATATATTTCGGTAGATGTCGATCCGGTTTTTGTCGGATAATTTGCAAGGGATAATAATAATCTGTATTCTCCCTGATATTTAATACAAAATAATTTTTATGAGTAATTATCTTAACCAGAAAAAAGAATCAATATTGCGTATTAACCGCCTTATTGATGACCTGCAATCGACCAAAGATGTTAAAGAAGCGCTTGAACAAACTAAGTTTAAGTATGACAGACTTGTCAAGCAATATGAACAACTTAACCAGGTTTTTGAGTTTCACAAGGGGATTATTCAAAATATATCGAGCTGTATAATTACGATTGATCGAGACGGTAAAATAACTTTTATGAACAAATCCGCCTTGCAATTGACGGGTTATCGATCGGACGAAATACTTGGCGAACAACTGGGGGCAATTTTTGCCGATAAAGAGGAAGGCTTATTGATCCTCAAGCAAGTATTGAGCTTAAAAAAAATGTTTGAAAGTAAGGAAGTTAATCTCGAATCTGTTGACGGTACGATTATTCCGATCGGCTTTAGCACAACAATCCTGAAAGAAGAAAAAACGGATGACTAAGCTGGGATAATTTTTATTTTTCGTGATATCCGGGAACTCATTAATTTTAGAAAACAGATGGAACGAATGGACCGGCTGGCCACACTTGGAGAGCTTTCTGCAGGGATTGCTCATGAGATCCGCAATCCACTTGCCGGTATAAAAACATCGGCGCAGGTTCTGGAAGAAAGTTTTAGCCCGGGTGATTTTCGTTCGCAACTTGTTTCGCGGATAGTGAAGGAGATTGACAGAAGTAATAAGTTGTTGCAACGCTTTTTTAATTTTGCCAAACCAAACAGGCCGAAACCGGGTTTTCACTCTTTAAAAAATATTGTTGATGGGGTTTTTCTATTATTGGCCCCGCGTTTGATGAAAAGAAAAATAGAATATTCTTGCGAAATTGAAGAGGGCCTGCCCAATATTTATATTGATGAGAGCCAGTTTGAGCAGGTGATTTTAAATCTATTTTTAAATGCCTATGATGCCATGCCCGATGGTGGTAATTTAAATGTGAAGACTTGGTATGATAAGTCTGGCAGGGTGATGGCCGAACAGGAATCAAAAGGCGTTGTAATTATTTTGATTTCTGATACGGGCAAAGGTATATCCCAGGAAAAATTAGAAAGAATATTCGATCCTTTTTATACGTCAAAGAGTGATGGCGTGGGGCTTGGACTTTCGATTTCATCGCGCTTGCTGGAAGAAAACCAATCTAAAATTGAAGTGAACTCTGTGCCGGGAGAAGGCTCAGCGTTCAAAATAATGTTACCATTTGTTCAAGAAGACCGTCAGGAGTGATTATGGCCAGGCGCTTATTAATTGTTGATGATGAAGAAACATTGACATTCAGCCTATACCAAAGTTTTATCTTATCAAAAAAAGACTACGAAGTTGCAACAGCGTCCTCGGGAGAAGAAGCTCTCGATAAAATGAGTAGTGCACCTTTTGATCTAATAATTACGGATATTTTTATGCCGGGCATTAGTGGCATTGATTTATTAAAAAAAGTTAAAAGTGACTATCCGGCAACCGAAGTTATTGTGATGACAGCCTATGGATCAGATGAGAAGAAAGACGAAGTGGCTGGTTTAGGCGCAAAACATTATGTGGAAAAGCCTTTTGAGATGAAAGCTGTCCGCGAGATGGTTTTTAATATTTTGGGTTAATTATGGCACTTATAGGAAATTTAAAAGATATAAAATTGCCAAGCTTGATCCAGCTTAATTGTATGGAACATAATGTTGCAAAACTGACAATTGAACGGGTTGGGAAGTTTGGATTTGTTTATTTTGAAGACGGGCAGGTAACCCATGCCGAGTATGACCCCTACATTGGTGAGGAAGCCGTGTACCGATTATTGGGATTGCTGGAAGGAAAGTTTAAGATAGAAAACGATGTTAAACCGCCTGTCCGGACCATCGAGACGAATTGGAGCAACCTGCTTTTAGAAGGTATGCACAAGTTAGATCACTCACAAGATGAGGTAGAAAACAGGTATTTTAAATTATTTGAACGCTTACTAACTATTAAAGGCATCTTATCGGTTAGCCTGCATAGCCAGGATGGCGTGTGTATTGACAGGACAGAACAAACCGATCCGGCCAAGAAAGACCCCAATGTTGCTTTTATTATGTTGCAGGCAAAAAAATTAAGTAAAACCCTAAGTTTAAACCCACCTGATTTTGTAGGTATTTTTAGTGGGCAGTATAAATACTTTATTGCGCGGTATAACGAGCATTTCTTGTTATTACAGATGGATAAAAAAGTAAAAAGTGATGTGGTGATTCCATTGATCCAACAGGCAATAGGTGTCTAAAAAATAACGGATAATTAGATATGATTGATAGATGGCTTTCTGAAATTACAAATGTTCCTGGTGTTAAGGGCGTTTTTATTGCCTCAGGACGTGGGGTGATTTTACAAAATGATAAACTTAAAATATCCAAAAAAGACCTTGAAGATATCGCCCTGAGGGCATTGCGAATTAGTGCATTATTTACCGAAAAAGATGAAAATGTTTCGGAGATTGAATTTTTTTGGAAAAAGTTGTTTATCCTTTGTCGGATTTCTAATAATATTTTATTGGTTACTCTATGCCAAAGCCCTAAAATTTTACCGTTATTACGAATTACAATCAATGTAAGCTTGTCACATCTTCTGCAAGAGAAGAAAATAATAAAAATGGCACGCAACCATGCAACAGACAAAACACTCGTTTTACGAAAAGGTAAATTTGAAGAAGATGAGCTGAATTTGTTGGCAAATTTATAGTTTTTAATTATTTAACTTTTTTATTTTCATACCGTTATACTAAATTACTAAAGTGTTTTTTACTCTTGCAGTAATAAGATCGAAAATTACTTTACGATGGTGGATAGTTTAGTCGTTAAAGTGTGTGCCAATTTTTGGATGTACAATGGCTGCTCAATCACAAAATAAATTTTTAACAGAACCTAATGTAGTGTATAAAAAATCGGAGCTAAAATCTGCTTCAGGTTTAAATTTGCGTTCATCTGAATGGATGGTACTTACACAGGTAAACAGCGATCAGGCCATCCAGGATATTGCCGCGAAAACGGCAATGACATTGCAGGATACAATACGGATTTTATATAAGCTCTTCCAATTGGATTTAATTGAGCTTTATCTGACTGAGAAAAAAGAAAAAAACACATTGGGACTTTCTTTTTTTTCCAACATGGAAAAAGTTTTAATTGATATCATTGGCCCGGTTGCCCCTTTTGTAATTGAGGATGTATTGTTGGAGACAAACCAGACTAAAAACAAATTTCCAGCCGAACGGGTCGCCGAGTTAATTGAACTATTGTGCGATGAAATGCATGACGAACAAAAAAAAATAAAATTTCAGACAGAAATGTTAAGCCATATAAAGACGGAACTAATTTAATATAAAGGATCGCTCCGACATAATGTTTAGTTTACGATGGAAAATAAGCGGTATTTTGGTGTTCAGTAATATAATTTTAGGAGCTATCTTAATTTTTATTATAAATACGGTTGTTTCTGAAACGGTGGAAAAGGAACTTGTAGAACGTGGACGTACCTTGGCCAAGAATCTTGCAAGTTATACGGCTGAACAAATTTTGGCTGAAGATGAAATAGGTTTAAAACAAACAATTACAAATGCCTTAAGTTTTGAAAGTGTAGAATATATTCTCATTCAGGATAGTGAAAATAATGTCCTGGCTAAAACATTTAACAGTGATTTGCCGGATGAATTAGTAAAAATATTGCCCAAGACGGATGAAAATAAACTTAATATTGTGAGTTACACAAAAGAAAATGAAAGTGTAGTGAGTTGTGATATTGTAATGCCGGTCGAAGATGGCTATCTTGGCTACATCAGAGTGGGGATGAAACAAGCATATATCGAGAATGTAGTCGACAATATAAATTATCTGATAATCAGTATTATTGTCGGTGTTACCCTTGCAGGCATAATTATTGTACTCATTCTTGCGAATAGAATAATCAGCCCGATTATTTATTTAACAAAAAAGGCGAATGAAATCAGTCAGGGGAATCTTGGAGATAGAATTTACGTTAAGACAAATGATGAGATTCAGGATTTGGGCGAAGCGCTGGAGAGGTTGCGTGAAAGTGTACGAATTGCTTTAGATAGATTAAAAAAGAGACAAACAACGCGTATGTAAAAAAACTAATGAGGTAATTATATGGTACAAACAAGAAAGTTGAAGGATGGTAGCCGTCAGGTTATCCTAAATGGAAACCAGTATGATGGTATAACCAAAATATTATCTGAGTTAGCGACTAAAACCAAAGCTTCTGCAATACTTTTTGCCGATATGAGCGGGCAGTTAATTAGCCAGCGGGGCAATACAGAAAATATGAACACTACTGTTCTTTCTGCCTTGGCAGCAAGTGATTTTGCCGCGACATCAGAAATGGCGAAATTAGTTGGTGAAGAAGCAAAGTTTAAATTACTTTTTCATGAAGGTGAAAAGAGAAATGTTTATCTTTCCAATGTTGGGGATAATTTTTTTCTTGTAGTAGTTTTTGATGTTAGCGTTACATTGGGACTGATTAGAATCTATACAAAAAAGGCGATTGAGGATTTGGCTAATACGCTAGAAGATGATTCTGGAACAGAAGAAGAAAATCAACAAATAATTGATTCTGATTTTAGCAGCCTGTTAGGTGATGCTTTAGATGATACTTTTAAATAAAACAGTGTTGTACCTGATATAAAAAGAAGGCGGATAAATGTTTATAAATTGGGCTTTACAGGAAATAAATCTTAAAATTGTATATTATGGACCCGGGATGAGCGGCAAAACCACCAATTTGGAATATATTCACTCCAAGCTCGATCCCTCTTTAACCGGTGAATTGGTCTCGTTAAAAACAAAAGAAGACCGGACGATTTTCTTTGATTTTATGCAAATTGAAGTAGGCCGTATAAAAGGTAAAAAACCAAAATTTAACCTCTACACAGTGCCTGGTCAGGTTTACTATGCCTCAAGCCGTAAAGTTATTTTAAACGGTGTGGACGGGATTGTTTTTGTTGCTGATTCACAGCCACACAGGATGGAAGCAAATATCGAAACCCTGCTTGATTTGGAAAGCAATTTAAAGGCCGATGGCCATACATTGGAAAATTTTCCATGGGTTATTCAATATAATAAGCGTGACCTTCCTGGCGCGGATCCAGTGGATGTACTCCAGAAGAAGTTAAACTTTTTTAATGTACCGCATTATGAAGGCGTGGCCGTAAAAGGAGACGGTGTATTTAATACACTTAAAGGAACAATCAATCTGGTTGTTCAACATGTACAAAATCAGTTATAATTATAGTTTTTCATACGCAAAGTAATAAACCGATCATCTTCCCTGTATAAAAATATGGGGAAGATATTTTTTATATAATTCAATTCTAATCCATAGAGATATGGAGTGCCCGCATCAAAACGAACGATCAATCCTTGCGTTTTAATTCAAAAAAAGAAATCTTTTCCTGGACTTTATACGACTTTGCCAACTCCTCGTTTACAACCTTGATCGTTACTTTTATTTATGCAACATATTTTACAAAATCGATCGCGCCAAATGAAATTGATGGTACCTTGTTATGGTCGCGTGGGATTACAATCTCCGCAATACTTATTGCCCTCTTCTCACCAATCTTTGGTGCAATGGCCGATAAAGGTCCATCCCGAAAAAAGTTTTTGATTGCTTTTACTTTACTATCAATAATTGCAACTACTTTTTTATATGATGTTTTACCGGGCGAAGTGGTGAAGGCTTTAAGCTTGTTTATAATTGCCAATTTTGCCTTTGAGATGGGTATGGTTTTTTATAACGCCTACTTACCTCAGATTGCGCCTCGTCATAAAATTGGACGTATATCCGGGTATGGCTGGGCGCTTGGCTATTTAGGCGGATTGCTTTGTCTGGTAGCCGCGTTGGTTTGGCTGGTAAACCCGGAAATCCCTGCGTTTCGATTTACAAAAGAAACAGGTGAAAATATCCGTGCGGTGAACCTTTTGGTGGCATTCTGGTTTTTGATTTTTAGCATCCCGGCTTTTATCTGGTTAAAAGATGGTAAAAAATCTGTATCGATGCCTTTAGTTGATGTGATGAAATTGTCGTTTGGAGAGCTGAAAAACACAATCGAACATATTGGGCAATATAAACAAATTCTCACCTTCCTGTTGGCACGTATTTTTTATAATGATGGTTTGATTACTATTTTTGCATTTGGTGGTATTTATGCAGCCGGTACATTTGGTTTTGATTTTACCGAGATAATATCTTTTGGGATTGCGCTGAATGTAGCGGCCGGGCTTGGCGCTTTTGCTTTTGGCTTTTTCGATGATCTAATCGGAGGCAAGAAGACTATCCAGGTAAGTAATTTGGGTTTAATTGTTGCTACACTTATTGCCGTATTTGCCCCTGATAAAACTGTTTTCTGGATAGCAGGCATTCTCATTGGGGTTTTCTCCGGGCCCAACCAGGCTTCTAGCAGGTCCCTAATGGCGCGCCTGACACCTAAAGAAAAGCAAAACGAATTTTATGGTTTCTATGCTTTCTCCGGAAAAGCAACCACCTTCGCGGGCCCCTTCCTCTTTGGCCTGTTAACAGAAATATTCCAATCGCAAAGGGCAGGCGTGGCTGTAATTGTCCTCTTTTTTATGCTAGGTTATTTTATCTTAAGCCGTGTAAACCCAGAACTAAAGTCAGAAAACTGATATTCCTTAAAAAGTAAATTTTTTTCCATCAGTAATCTGATAAGGTATGATTGCGTCCTTAAATTTGTGTAAAAAGGCAAATATGTGAAAAATTGCCATGTCCTTCCTAAATTTAGTTTGACCAAAAAAACAAAGGAAAAAACATGGCAAAAAGAGAAAATCAAAATATAGGATTAGTGAAAGAAA
>JAJRVW010000023.1 GCA_024277115.1 Calditrichota bacterium | reverse complement strand
GGATATGGAAATACTAAAAAATAAAACTGAACCGTGGGTCAAACTGGCGCGAGCGGTTTAAGTTCTGATTCCGCTACGCTTCATCAGAACTTAAACCGCTGGAAGAACAAAGTACACAACATTTAGGACTTGACTAACCAATCGGGGTAAGATAATTTTTATTACACTTATAACAGGATTATTTTTAACACTATTAAGTGTTTCAGCTACTACAACCACAAACAAAAATAATAAAGGTGATAAAAAAGAAATGAACGAAGAAAATTTAGAAACGGCCACTTTAGCGGCAGGCTGCTTTTGGTGCATCGAAGCGATATTTCAGGACTTACGGGGCGTACACAGCGTGGTTTCCGGTTATGCCGGCGGGCATGTTAAAAACCCGAGTTATAAAGAAGTTACAACGGGCAAGACCGGACATGCCGAGGTGGCGCAGATAAAATTTGACCCGAAAGTGATCAGCTATGAAGACCTGTTGTATGTGTTTTGGCTTACACACGACCCGACCACTTTAAACCGACAGGGCGCGGATGTGGGCACACAATACCGTTCGGCTATTTTTTATCATAATGAAAAACAGAAGGAAATTGCTGAAAAATCCAAAGCAGAGGCCGAGGCAAAAAAAATCTATCCCGATCCGATTGTAACGGAAATTGCCCCATTGGATGTTTTTTATGAAGCGGAGAACTATCATCAGGATTATTTTAACCTGAATCCCAACCAGCCTTATTGCCGTTTTGTGATTGACCCGAAGGTACAGAAAATGAAGAAGATGTTTAAAGATAAGTTGAAGTAAGATATTTATATTGCGGTTAGCAAATAGCATGGATATTTTTAAAGTCAAGTTATAAAATATCCATGTTATTTTATAAACAGCCTGTCAGCAAAATGGATTATTCTCATCCGACAAACTTTTACCATCTACACTTATAATCTTATCCAAACGAATTATTTGTCCATCACGCAAAACCATAAACTCCGCTCCATCATGGTTTTTAAAATCCACAATTTGGGATGTAATTTCCTGGCGGTTCCCGGCTTCGTCCATAAAAATTATTTTAACTACTTTACGCAGAACGGCTATAGATTCCAACCCATCATGAAAGGAACAACTGATGGGTTTGTAAGGACTATTTTTTAGGCTCATAATCACTAAAGCATACTTTGCGGGTTTAATATTTTTACCTGCATCACCATGGCGATGGACTGGGCGCGGTTCTTGGCAAAATGGGCCTTTTCACCTTCAAATAATTCATCCACACTGTTTTTAAAATGGGCAAGCCAGCCATCAAAATGCTCTTTTTTTAATGGGGTTTGCTTATTTAAATCGAGATGGGGCTGCATGGCATTTCGCTTATAAACATCCGTGCCAAAAATAAGGTTGTCCCAAAAGTCGCTGATCAAGATTATATGCGGTTCAAGGTCAATCTTGGCCACGTCTGTAAAAATGTAGCTTAGGCCCTCGTCCGCCAACAGTTTTTTATAGAACAAGCGGATCAATTTTTCAATGTCTTCGCGAGAAGAAATGTCTTTTTTTGAGGTCATTTTTATTTTTTTAAATTTATGATTTGTATTGCAGCAGCATCTATAATTAAATTTTTGCCTTTGAAAAGAGGCGCGGGAATCAGCACATGGTAGAGGCGCGATTAATCGCGCCTCTACAAGATTCTTATTCGCCAAAATTTCAACCCAATTACTAATCTTAAAATCTTCCAATCATTCCCGTATAAAACACGGGATTTCGTTAAAAACGCTAAACAATCTTAATATAGTTTAGTGATGATGCCCGCCCGGTCCATGAACATGACCGTGTTCCAATTCCTCCTCGGTCGCATCCCGTACATCCATCACTTCCACATCAAAATTTAGGGTTTCACCTGCCAGGGGATGGTTGCCATCGAGAATAACTGTATCGCCAAAAACTTTTGTAACCACAAACATTTGCAAACCATGCTCACCCTGGGTTTGCACCTCCATGCCTATTTTAATATCATCTACCCCTTCAAACTGGTCTTTCTTAACCTGAAGCATATTCTGGTCATTGCGCACACCATAGCCTTTTTCGGGTGGAACAGAAACGGAAATTTTGTCCCCCTTTTCTTTGCCAACAAGCTCTTCTTCCAGGCCGGGAATTATATTTCCAAATCCATGCAGATAATGGAGCGGGTCTTTTCCTTTGGATGAATCAAGTTCTTCCCCACCCGCATTGGTGAGTGTGTAGTGCATGGCAACGGCTTTTTTATTTTCTATTTTCATTTATTTCCTCAATATTTAATAGTAGTAATTATTTATTTAAACCAGTCGTTAACAACTTTCTCTTCTGTCGCCGGATTGTTTTTGTGGACAAATTCATTGGTTTCGAGATCGTAGGAATAATCTTTGGCCCACGTTTGATGATTATGGCACAAATCAGTGATGGCCTGTACGATAAAATGTATTTCTTCATCGCTCATAACAGGATTAATAGAGAGACGGATCCACCCCGGTTTCTCGGACAAATCACCGCTGCTAATTTTATCGGTAATCGACTTGGAACGGTTTTGATCCACATGTAGCAGAAAATGACCATAAGTCCCGGCACAAGAACATCCGCCACGTACCTGAATCCCAAACCGATCATTTAACAAACGTACGGCCAGGTTAAAGTGCAGGTCGTCAATATAAAAAGAAATAACGCCCAGCCGATCGCGGATATGCCCGGCCAACACGTGCAGATTGTCCAGTTTATCAAATCCTTCCCAGATTATTTTCAGCATTTCCTCTTCGCGTTGCAGCATTTTCTCTGAAGAGATTTCTTCTTTAAGCTTTACACAAAGCGCGACCTTAATGGTTTGCAGAAAGGCCGGTGTACCGCCATCTTCACGTGCTTCGATATCATCCACATATTTATGGCCACCCCAGGGATTGGTCCAATCCACAGTTCCACCGCCGGGGTTATCCGGGATTTTATTATCGTACAAAGAGCTGCAAAAAACCAGGATTCCCGTACTTCCCGGGCCGCCTAAAAATTTATGCGGTGAAAAGAAAATGGCATCCAAACGTTGCGCTGTATCCTCCGGGTGCATGTTAATCGGGATATAAGGCGCGGAGCAGGCAAAATCAACAAAACAGAGTCCACCGGCTTTATGAATCATTCCGGCAATTTCATAGTACGGCGTACTAATCCCGGTTACATTGGAGCAGGAAGTCACTGCGGCAATTTTCATTTTCCGGTTTTTATATTGGTCAATCAAGCGGCCAAAACCTTCCAAATCAACAAGCCCCAAATCATTATGCGGGATTATTTCAACATCGGCCAAAGTTTCCAGCCAGGATGTTTGGTTGGAGTGGTGCTCCATGTGGGTAATAAAAACGATGGGTTTTTCTTCTTCTTTCAGCTTTATACAATCACGGTATTTTTCATGGACTTTTAACCCGAGGATACGCTGGAATTTATTAACAACGCCGGTCATGCCCGAGTTTGACGAAATAATAATATCATCAGGGCCGGCGCCAACATGATGTTTGATAATGTGCAAAGCTTCATGGTAAGCGCGGGTCATGGTCGATCCGGTCACCGATGTTTCGGTATGTGTGTTGCCAACAAATGGGGCAATCCGGTTCATCAGTTTTTCTTCGATCGGTTTATACAGGCGTCCACTCGCGGTCCAATCAGCATAAACAATTTTTTGTTTGCCAAATGCCGTTTCAAATTCCTGTTCCATGCCAATGACGTTTTTTCGATATTTTTGAAAATATTCTTCTAACATGTTGCTTCCTGATTATAAAGATATTTTTGTAAGGCTGACAAATATAGAGAATTATTTGGTGGGTTTAAATAGTGGACCCTAAAATTAAAGGCGATTAAGACAATGATTACGGCTAAGGGGGCAGGCACGAACATTATTATTGTGAAGTTTGTGTATCATAATACCAGAAAATTACAATTAGTAAAAACCAAATAACAAATAAATTCCAAGTTCAAATAGTCTTGTGCCAAAATTTTATTCCGGATTTTATCTTTGGGATTTCCGACTTGTCCGGCTTAGGAACCGTACTCTTTTTCAACCCTGCAAATCTTAACCTGAAATGATTTATACCACTTTTCCCGTCCCAGCTTTTGCGCCAATTTGTGTTCACTGTTCTCTTTACATTTGCGGATCGAATCCAAATCCTTCCAATATGAAACGGTGATGCCAATCTTATCCCGGGCCGATTCCACACCCAAAAAGCCGGGTTGTTTACTGGCAAGTTCAACCATTCTGTCCGCCATTTTCGAATAGCCTTCGTCACCACTGTTTCGAACAGAAGTAAAAATCACTGCGAAATAGGGCGGTTTTACATTTATATTATTTTGCATTTTCTTTTATAGTTTCGATATCAATCATTAGTTGTAATCTTAACCCTTTGTGCGAATTAGAATAGCATATTTGTTGATAATAGCTAAAACTTTAAAAACAGGTCGTTCCTATGGAACTTTTACTAACATAGAAATTTATTTTTTCTACAAATTGGCCATTCCTATCGGAATTTTTTATTTCGTCCGGTAAGGACGTTCTATTTGTAGTACAAAAATCACAATAGTTTTCAAGAAGCTCCATCGGAGCGGCCTATTGTAAAAATTTAGTTGGAATTATTTTGTTTCTATTTTTTCTAATTAGCACAACGGGTTAATCTTATAAATCATCACTGCTCTGTCCGCCATCAGCAAACCGGATTTATGCTCATTCAAAAAGAGTGTGTATAAATCTTCAGGTATTTCCTCTCTGCTTAAATCAATAAAACCACATTTTCTATAAAACGGGGCGTTCCAGGGAATATCCGTATAAGTCGTTAAAGTCACCACAGGATAATTATTTTCCGCCGCCCAGGCACACACCTTTTTAACAAGGGCCGTGCCAATTCCGTGCCCGCCATATTCCGGTAAAACGTTAAGCTCATCCAGATGAACGCCCTGCCTCATAATTTCCATAAAGGCAAAGCCGACAGGCTGATCATTAAAATCAACAGCAACAAATAAACAGCCATGTACTTGGGCTTCCTTAAAATCCGCTAAAGTAGTAACATCGTCCCCAACGGCTTTGGCAAATTTGGTATCCTTATAAAGCACGCTTGCCCTTCTCTCTATTTCCGGCAAAACAGCCAAGTCACTCGCTTTTGCAAATCGAATTTTATATGAAATCTTTTTTGGTGTCATTCTTAAGATGTGGGTTGATTTAATAAACTATTCATTTCCATATTGGTCATCAAAAGTTTCATCGACGGGTTCCCACAGCTCAATCTTATTACCCTCAGGATCGAGCACCCAGGCAAAGCTGCCATAATCTTCTTTTAAAATGTCGCCCACGATGGTAACACCTTGTTCTTTCAAATCGTTTATCAATTCTTCCAGGTTTTCTACCCGGAAATTGATCATATATTTTTGTTTCGATGGCTCGAAATAGTCGCTGCTGTCAGCAAAGGCGTTCCATATTGTATAGCCTTTTTTATCAGGGTCCTCCGGCTTCCTCCACGTAAAAGGCATGCCGTATTGATCGGAAGTCATTCCAAAATTATTATTGTACCACTCCCGCATGGCGGCCGGGTCTTTACTCTTAAAAAACACACCGCCAATACCCGTAATCTTTCCTTTTTTCTTTTCCATATTTTCTCCTAAGGTAGTTGTTGTTTTAACTCCTTTTCCAAATGCCCGATAAATGCATCCATGGTCATGGTATAACCAAAAATATAGCGCGCCATAAAGCGAAAGGCCCAGTTATAAATTTCGCCGTTTTCGGTTATGCTTAGCCGAGTCTTATTTATATCCAGCGAATCCAGTTGATAAGACCATTGCCCGCCAAAAGGCAAATCTTTGTCCATTATCTTAACAACCATTTTCTTTGCTTTGGATATTTCAACAATTTTAAAAGTGACCGAATCGTCCCAGGCATTGGTTTCCCGCCAACTTAAGTCGTTCAAAACTTTCACTCTTTGTAAATCTGTGCGCCAGCGGCCAAAATCCGAGAAATTTGAAATGGTCTTCCATACCTTACTTATCGGGGCATTTATTTCTTTGCTCACCGTGGCGGTATGCTTCTCAGGCAAAAAGCTGCCGAGGGTAATAATTGTTAAAACCATGGCCAATATGGCGCCTAAAACATATAAAAATATTTTCTTCATTTTATCTTCCCCTAAAATTTAGAATTATTATTTCTGAATACACCATTTACAGAAAAGTGTATCCAGCTTAAACACTTCCCTGCTTTTAATCTCTTAAAATCCGTTTATCACGCCGCTCCGGGCTGGCACTATTTTTGATCATAACAGGCTAACCAGCAAACGAAGGGACACTCATGATCAGATCAACACTCTTTATTTTGTTATTTGGGACGCTGTTTACGGCATGCATAACTATACAAGTTGTAGAAAACCAAGTAGAAAACAATCCCGTTTTCCCACCTCCCCCGATTATTATTCTTCCGCCACAACCTGTTCAACCGCATCCCATGCCTATTAAACCCAAACCTATACCAAGACCCATAAAAGATGATCGAGGCGGCCATAAAAAACGGCCAACCACTCCCATAAGGCCATCCCGGCCATCAAGCAGAACGGAACAAAAAGCTAAACCGGAAAAAGTTACCCGACCACAAACTCCTCAAAGCAGAATACCTGCTCCCCAAAAGAAAAGAAGGTTTAAAAAATGATTAATCAATTAACATAATAAAATCCACAATTACTCTATAAAATTCCTGCGGGTTGTCATAAAAAGGGAAATGACCACTATTTTCAATTTCATTTATCTGACAATGTGAGTCCTTTAAAACCGGCAGATAAGGCAATTCTCTATTTTGAGAACCATAAATAAACTGGATCGGCATGTTCAAATCCAAGAACCGTTTAAATAATTTGGCATCTTCCGAATACTGCACCAATGAAGGGCAGACATCGCGCATGGCGGCCGCACTGGCATATTTTTGTAATATCTTTGCATGTTCCTGCAAGCCCGTGTTTTTATTAATTTTTACACGGTGAATATATTTTTGAAAAGTTGTTTTAATAAAAACCGCCCGCTCTATTCCTGCAACTTTGCGTGAGAAAAAACAATCGCTTCCAGCCAGGTTCCCCTCGATATTTACAAAAGCTGAAAATTTTTCCGGGTATTTTTCGGCAAGAAGCAGACCCACCAACCCACCCATGCTGTGGCCTACTAATACAACTTTTTTTAGATTTAACTGTTCCAGCACCAGCCGGGTTATCTCAACCAAATCATCGATCCCAAAGTGGGCATTATGCGGATACGGTGATTGGCCACACCCGGGAAAATCCAATCCCACAATCGAAAAGGTTTTAATGGCATCGTGCTCAACCGCACCCAAATAATCATTTTTAGCACAACCCAGGCCATGTAAAAGCAAAATTGTTCTTTCCGATCCTGAATGGAGAAAATAAGAAAGGTCCAGATTTATCTCTTGATGGGAAATTCTAATCAGGCTGTTTTTCATAGTAATTTATTTTAAACGAATTTTATGCGGACTGGTTTTTGGAACACGTTCTATACTCCCACGTGCTTCCAAGTCGAGCTTCACTGTTACTACATATCACACAACTTTTCCATCAAAACCAGATGCCAGCTCATCCACCAGTTTGTCACTTACATATTGATAGCTTACAGCACCTTCTTCTCGAAGAATTTTCAAGATGGCATCTTTAATTTGATCGTAACGCCGCTTTAAAATATTAACACCTTGCTTTCCCTGAGGATGCAAAGTCAAGATTTTTTCATCATCCATTGCTCCACCTCTTCTGCTTTAGGATGAGGAACCTTAATTAAAAATAGAATCAATGTAAATATTGTGAATTTTTTCATTTTTGACAATAAATCAGTCCAAATTCTTATTAGTGAGAATTTTCACATTTTTTAATAAGACACAACACCTGCTTAAATTTTGTTTTTTCAACAACTTATGTCTTTTTACAATCTTGGCACCTCTTTTGCAAAGCTACATTTCAAAATGTAGATAACCTAAAGATTAAAATGTCGAACAACACAGAAAACTATCCATCCATCGAAATGCACGAACCCGTATTTACGATCGGCGTTATTGCCAAAAAACTGGATATTGCCGTACAGACAATCCGGCTTTATGAGCAGGAAGGTTTGATCATCGCCTATAAAACCGAAACCGGCCGCCGCATGTATTCCATGCACGACCTGGACCGCCTACAATGTATCCGCAGCATGATCACCGAAAAAGGGATGAACCTGCAAGGCATCAAACGTATTATGGCGCTTATCCCCTGTTGGGAGTTTAGGGGCGGTTTGGATGACCAATGTTTAAAATGCCCGGCATATTATGAGGCCAATGGCCCCTGCTGGAGTATTTCCAACGTGAGTGAAAAATGTAAACTGGAAGATTGCAGGTCGTGCCATGTTTATAAAATAAATATGACCTGTTCAAAATTAAAATAAGTTATTTTCGGCCACAGACGCAATTTATACGACGGCCAAAATAGAAAGGAAAATTCATGAAACACTTATTGGTACTTGGTGGCGGAACGGCCGGCACTATGATGGTAAACAAACTCGCGCCTGTTCTCGATAAAAATGAGTGGCGCATTACACTTGTTGACGAGTATGAGACGCATTATTATCAGCCCGGATTTTTATTTATTCCCTGGGGTATTTATAACAAACAGGACGTAATCAAACCCAAACGTGATTTTTACCCATCGGATATCGATGTTATTATGTCGACCATTGAGGTAATTGAACCGGAACAAAACCGTGTAAAACTCAGCGACGGCAAAATCTTAAATTATGATATGATGATTATTGCAACAGGCAGCAAAATCAATCCTGCCGAAACCGAAGGGATGAAAGAGGAAAAATGGCATAAAAATATTTTTGATTTTTACACCATCGAAGGCGCAATGGCCCTGCGCAATTTTATAAAATATTGGGAAGGCGGCAAAATGGTCATCAATATTACCGAGATGCCCATAAAATGTCCGGTTGCCCCCTTGGAATTTGCCTTCCTTTCGGATTGGTATTTTACCGAGCAAGGCATCCGTGACAAAGTTGAGATTGAATATGTGACCCCATTACCGGGCGCCTTTACCAAGCCGATCGCATCGCGTTTTTTGGGTGATTTCCTGGAGAAGAAAAACATTAAGCTTACAGCCGATTATTCCATTGGCCGCGTTGACCATGAAAACAATAAGATTGTTTCTTGGGAAGAACAAGCGATTGATTATGATGTGTTGGTGACCATCCCGACCAATATGGGCTCGGATGTTATTGCACGGTCTGGTATGGGCGATGACCTTAATTTTATCCCCACTGACCCCAATACGCTTCAATCAAAAAACTTCGAAAATATTTTTATTATTGGCGATGCTACCGACCTGCCAAGCTCTAAGGCGGGCTCCGTTGCCCACTTACAGGCGGATGTTTTGTTTGAAAATATCCAGCGAGCCATGGATGGACGGCCACTTAAGAAGGGTTTTGACGGCCATGCCAACTGTTTTATCGAATCGGGTTTTGGCAAAGGGATTCTTATTGATTTCAACTACAAAGTAGAACCGCTTCCCGGAAAATTCCCCTTGCCTGGCGTTGGCCCGTTCTCACTTTTAGAAGAAACGCGTATGAACCACTGGGGCAAAATGACTTTCCGTTGGGTATATTGGAACTTGCTTTTAAAAGGCGCCGAGCTGCCCATCGAAGCACAAATGACCATGGCTGGAAAGAAGAGGCAATAATATGGAAAAGATGAATATTGAAGAAGAAATCAAATCCATCCATCAAAAGCTGGATTTTTTAACCGAGCAGTTTACTGCCCAACAAGCTAAGCAGCGCGAAGTGCAAGAATTAAAAGATGATATGGTATTGATTGGAAAAGATATGTTTGATGCCGCTGTGGAAGAATTACAAGATGTTGCGCCTTATTTTGAAACAAATGACCTTATCTTTCTTGTAAAAAAACTTCTGCGTAACACGCGGACTTTAACCAAGATTTTATCTCAGTTGGAAAGTGCACAGGATTTATTTAGCGACATCCAGCCGCTTGGCAAACAGGTATTTGATGAAGTTTTACATTCGCTCGATACCATGGACAAAAAAGGATATTTCGAATTTTTTGGTGAGGCCGTAAAAATTGTTGACACCATTGTTGAGGCTTTCTCTGTAGAAGATGTGCGCATGTTACGCGAAGAAATTACAACCATCCTGCTTACAGTTAAAAATATGACACAGCCGGAAATGCTTAGCTCGGTTAATAACGCACTCAGCTTTTTCAGTAAGATGGATATTATCATCGAAAAAGACTTCTCAACCTGGCAGCTTATTAAAAAAGCTAAGGACCCGGAAGTTAAAAAAGGAATGGCCTTTATGTTGGAGTTTGTAAAAAACATGGCCAAACAAGAAGAGAATAAAAACAATTAATAAATCCCTACAAATCAGGAGGAATTAAAAATGGCTGAATTAACAATCGCAGGAAAAACAGTAGAAGTTACCGAAGATGGCTTTTTAGTAAACCCCGATGACTGGACCAAAGAAATGGCGCCCGAACTGGCAAAAACTGAAGGCATCGAAGAGCTCAATGAAATGCATTGGAAAGTTATCGATTTTATGCGCGCAGATTATAAAGAAAAAGGACAAATCCCGACAATCCGCCGCATGAAAAACGCCGGTGGCATTCCCATCAAAGAATTATACAATTTGTTTCCACAAGGCCCGGCAAAAAAAGCAGCAAAAGCAGCAGGCTTGGGCAAACCACAAGGATGCATCTAAGTTAAAACTTAGGCGGGTTGGAATTATTGATAATTTGGGTGGACACCTTTTAATTGAATTCCAATATTTCAATCCCCTTTAAAATTGAATTGAAAGGTTCATAAAAAAATAAGGAAATCAAAAATGTCTGAAGAACCCATTAAAAAAGTATCCATCATCTGTGCAAAAGGCGGATTGGATGAAATCTATCCCAGCTTGATTATGGCCAATGGCGCACGGATGGACGGCATCGAAGCCAATATTTTCTTTACATTTTTTGGCCTAAACGCCGTCTTAAAGAAAATGGTCAAAAACTTAACTTTATCAACCGTTGGCAACTCGGCCTTAAACCTGGCCATGCCGATGCTCAAAATGCCAATCACCATGCCTTTCCCAACTCTTTTAGGCGCCATTCCCGGCGTATCTAATTTTGCAAGTTGGTTAATGAAAAGGGAAATGGAAAAACTGGATGTACCACCTGTGGATGAGTTTTTAGAAATGATCAGCGATACGGGTGCCGGGATTTATGCCTGCAAGCTGGCCATGGATATGTTTAAAGTAGAAAAAGACGATTTAGTCGATGAAGTGGAAGAAGTATTAACTGTTGGTCAGTTTTATGAAAAAGCTGCCGGCGGGCCAATTATTTTTACTTGATTATTTTATAGGAGCCTTCCGGGCTGTCAACACCAGGAAGGTTATAAAAATGCAAACACCAAAAAAGGACAGTATACTTTATCCCATCGGAATGGTTGCCAAAATGTTTGGCATATCTGTCGCGACCATACGCCTCTATGAAGAGCAAGGGCTTATCCTTCCTCAAAAAAGCGATGGCAAACATCGCTATTATACCCAGGGCGACCTCAACCGCCTTGCCTGTATCCGGAAAATGATCGAAGAAAAAGGGCTGAACCTTGCCGGAATCCGCATGGTATTTTCGGCTGTGCCCTGCTGGCAAATTAAAGGTTGTTCAAAAAAAGACCGTGACAATTGTCCAGCCTATATGCAATCAGATGATCCTTGCTGGATTGCCAAAAATAAAAATTCTGTCTGTGGCGATGAAGATTGCAGCCGTTGCCCGGTTTATAATGAGTTAGAAGATTTTTCCAACATAAAATCCATTCTCAGTAAATATTGGCTTTCATAGAAAAATAGTTTTCTAAATCAGGTTTTTTCTGTAACCTACCGCAGTTACAACATTAACCGGAAGCCCTTTGTTTACGATTACCCACATTGATACAGCTACCATCATTTTGGAAATTGACGGTTTACGGATCATCACCGATCCTGTTTTTGACCCGCCCGGAAAGCTTTACCATCATGGCTGGGGCGCATTCTCAAAAAAAACGACAAAGCCCTCACAAAGCATAAAACAGATCGGCGCAATAGACCTTGCCCTGATAAGCCACCACCAGCATAAGGACAACCTGGATAAAAGCGGACGGAATTTTATTGAAAAAGTACCGCACATTATTTCGACTACCTTCGCGGCAAAAAAACTAAAAAATGTTACGGGATTGGAGAATTGGCAATCAACAACGGTAAAAACCAAATCGGGCACGGATTTAAAAGTCACCGCAACGCCCTGCCAACATGGGCCAAAACTGTATCTGCCCTTTACCGGAAAAGTCATCGGCTTTGTGCTGGAAAGTGAGATTTTAAATGCGCCCATTTATATTTCGGGCGATACGGTTTTATTTAAAGGTGTCCGGGAAGTTGGAGATCGGTTTAGCATAGGAACGGCAATTTTACACATCGGGGCTGTAAAGTTTAAATACCTCTCTGCCGGATGGCGTTACACTTTTAACGCCGTAGAAGCCATCGAAACAGCGCGGTTGTTAAATGCGGAAAAGATTATCCCGATCCATTATGACGGTTGGAGCCATTTTAAAGAGAAACCGTCCAGGCTTAAAGAGGTCATAAAAAAGTCGGACATGGCCGACAAATTCCATTTTTTAAACAAGGGTGAAAAATATACTTTTTAACATGAGTTCGATATAAAACTTTTACATTGAAAAAATTATTTTAACAATAAGAAAGGCAAATTAAACAACTCACCCCTACACAGTTTCTACTGATTTTTAAGTTTTCCAAGTCCCCTCTCTTATAAGAGAGGGGATTTAGGGGTGAGTTCCAGAAAAAAATCATACTAAAAATAAATGTTTTCTTTAGATCGAAATCCGAATAGTTACCTTCGGTTACCCTTGTTCCAATCCTGCATATTTGGAACGTACCTCTCGTGAAACTTTGTTTCGGTTCTAACGTTTTTTGCCTCAACAAATTATAAAATTTACCGGAAAACAATAATGACAAAAACTATTTTATTGATCCTTCTGTTCGTCATTCTCTGCCATGCCGGGGAAAAACCACAAACTATTTCGCAAGATTATATCGCCTCCGTTTTTAAGCAAAACCAGGCCAGTGGTACGTTTGTTTTATACGATCTCAACAAAAACACATTTATTATCCATAATCCTGACCGAGCGGACAGTGCGGCCATCCCGGCATCTACCTTTAAAATTTTTAATTCGCTGGTAATTTTGGAAGAAGGCATCATGGCTGATGAAAACCAAATATTAAAATGGGACGGTAAAAAGAAGTTTTTAAAAATATGGGAAAAGGACCATAATTTAAAATCGGCCATAAAATATTCGGTGGTGTGGTTTTATCAGGAATGCGCACGCCGGACCGGTGAGAAACGCATGCAGTTTTGGATTGATTCTGTCGGTTTTGGCAATCAGAATATTTCCGGTGGGATTGACCGTTTTTGGTTGGATGGCGCCTTGCGTATTTCCCCCAAACAACAAGTCGAGTTTCTTAAACGATTGTATTTAAACCAGCTCCCTTTTTCACAAAGATCAATGCATATTGTAAAGGAAATTATGGTTCGTAAAAAGACGGAGGATTATATTTTGCATGCCAAAACAGGTTGGGCAAGTAGTTTTACACCACAGATTGGCTGGTATGTGGGTTATCTGGAACGGGCGGGCAATATTTACTTTTTTGCCCTGAATATGGATATCCGAAATAATGCAGAGGGTAAAAAACGTAAAAAGATCGCTTTTGAGGTTTTGGGCCTGGATTAATTTTTTCGACTTTTTTACCTATTATGCAAAAAAAGTCTTGACTTTTTTACCCGTATAGGTAAATTAGCCACATGAAAAACAGGCATATACAAGAGATCATTACGAGGGATTTGGTAGACAGGCAAATGCGCTTTTTGGCGGGGCCACGCCAAACAGGCAAAACAACAATC
>JAJRVW010000022.1 GCA_024277115.1 Calditrichota bacterium | reverse complement strand
TTTTTCATTAAAAGCGCTGCCCTATTTCCAACCGGATATCGATCATCGAGTGATCCGAACGTTCGCCCAGCTTTTCTGTAAATGGCATAAAACGATATTGCATCCTTAATCCAAAAAAATATTTCCCGTCCACGTCGGCATCCAAACCGGCGCCGACCACGGCAGCGGCCGTCCAACGGAATTGGTCTTTAAGTTTTACACCTTGCGCGTCACGGTCAATTTCCGGAAAATTCATTCCGAACACCGGGCCAACACCAGCGGTGACGTAAGGCCGGAAACTATCGTCAACCTTGTCGACAAAAAGACGCTTTTTGGCCGTAAATAATAAATCAAATAAAAAGACATTATTCTGCTTGCCATAAACCCGGTTATAACCATAAATATCGACATAATTAATTTCATTGCGGTCGCGCAGCATAAAGGCATCGAAACCGATCCCAAGATGAAAAAAATGCTCGATGGGCAATTCGTAAAAAAGGCCAAGACCAGAGCCTGTTTCCAAAAGGCTATAGGCCATTCCACGGTGTTTTGTGATTGTTGGCTCAGGATCGTCTTCCAAATATTCACTTAATTGGGCAAATGAAAGTATCGGTAAAGAGACGATAATAATAATGAAGAGAGTTTTACGCATTTTCCCCTCCTTTATAAAATTTATTGAGTAAACTTACAGGGTGCAAAACCTTGATTTTAGAACTAAATTTGTGATTGCCATAAGTTAACTGAATCATGCAGCCCGGGTTCCCCGAAACCACATAATCGGCTTTTGTTTGTTTTAATTTATTAAATTTTCTTTCCAAAAGTATCATAGAATCTTCATAATGTGTGATATTATATATCCCCGCGCTGCCACAACACCAATCCGATTCTTCCAGCTCAACAAATGTAACGCCGGGCAAAGCTTTGATTATTTCCCTCGGCTGTGAAGAGATTTTTTGCCCGTGCACCAAATGACATGGCTCATGATATGTAACTGTGATTTCCTGCTTGAGGTCGGGAATTTTAAATCCCTTGTCCACCAAAAACTCACTAATATCTTTCACCCGCTTTGCAAACCATTTGGCCTTTTCGGTGTATGCCGTATCATCCGCCAAAAGTGCATCATACGCTTTCATAAACGATCCACACCCTGCCGAGTTGATAATTATAAAATCTACTTTTTCATTATAAAACTGGTCAATTGTTTTTTTGGCCTGATTTTCCGCACTCGCCAACTCACCATTATGCCCGGCCACGGAGCCGCAGCATTGCTGGTTTTGTGGCACAACCACCTCATAGCCGTTATATACAAGAACATCAATCGTATCATGGTTTACATCATTAAAAAAAACATCCTGGATGCAGCCTGTAACTACCCCAACTTTTTTAGATGACTGTACTGTGGACAACAACCCGGATTTTACCGGATACTTTTTATATACGCCTACTTTTGGTGAAAGGAATGTGAGTTCGTGTAGTTTTTTGGAAAATAATTTTAAAATCCTGCTTTTTTGAACAATAAACTCCAGCCCGGTTTTTTGATAAAATTTTATTAAGCGCCCCATTAATTTTAAGCGGCTTTGTTTTTCAAATAATGTATTAAGTATAAAGGTTTTTAATACGTTTTTACCATTCTCTTTTTGATGAATCGAAATCTGGTTATGTGCGGCTTCCACCAGCTTTCCGTATTCAACACCGGCCGGGCAGGCGCTAACACATGCCTGGCAATCAAGGCAAAAA
The DNA here is from genome assembly GCA_024277115.1 of Calditrichota bacterium. GTDB lineage: Bacteria > Calditrichota > Calditrichia > Calditrichales > J004 > JABFGF01. Next base: position 3,168 of record JAJRVW010000022.1, on the reverse strand, counting down.
TCCAATGATTCTATGTAATTTTCAGTAATGGGCAAGTCGCCGTCCGCGACAGCCTTTATTAAGCGGATACGGCCACGGGGCGAATTTATTTCCAACCCGGTCATCTCATAAGTCGGGCAAGTTGGCAGGCACATCCCACAATGCATACAACTTAAAATTTGCTCATAATCGGGTACAGGAATTTTTGTGAATAGTTTAGCGTCGTTGGTTTTATTTTTCATCTAAAACAGATTATTAACTCTAAAGTGAAAATATTTTATCAGGATTTAAAATATTGTTGGGGTCTATTGTTCTTTTTATTTGCTGCATCATTTTCAGGGCAGGTGATTCAATCAATTTTGACAGATATTTTTTCTTTGCCAAACCGATACCATGTTCACCGGTGATTGTACCGCCCAATTTTATGGTTTCATCATAAAGCTCGTCAAAGAACTTTTCTACACGCTCGATTTCTTCTTTGTCACGCTCGTCGGTTAGAACTGTCGGATGCATATTGCCATCACCCGCATGTCCAAAATTTCCAACCAGCAAATTATACTTTTTAGCAAGCTCATTTACTTTTTCTATCAATGCAACCAAATTGGAGCGTGGAACGGTCGCATCTTCCAAGATGGTCGTTGGCTTTACACGCGCCAGTGCCGAGAATGCCGCACGGCGGGCTGTTTTTAATTTGTCCGCTTCAGCTTCATTTTGGGCGATTTTAACTTCGGTGGCATTATTTTGTTTAAGGATTCGGGTCATAATTTCGGCCTCATCAATCACTTGTTGCGGATGGCCATCTGTTTCCAGAAGCAACAAAGCGCCAATATCTAGCGGCAGCCCAATCTTGGCAAAATCTTCAACACACTTAATTGTCGTAGAATCCAGAAACTCCATTGTACAGGGGATAATATGGTTTGCAATTATATCTGAAACGCTTTTTGCCGCATCCGACATGGAATCAAAATAGGCCAAAATGGTTTTTGATGCCTTGGGTTTGGGAATAAGCTTAAGCAAAATTTTTGTGAAAATACCCAAGGTCCCTTCGGAACCAACTACTAAATCACGGAGGTTATAACCGGCCACATCTTTTACATTTTTTCCACCATTTATAAAAATATCGCCATTGGGCAAGACCATTTCAATGCCCATTACATAGTCGCGGGTAACACCATATTTTAGGCCACGTAAGCCACCCGCATTTTCAGCTACATTTCCACCAATTGTGCAGATTTTCTGGCTTCCGGGATCCGGCGGATAGAAAAGTCCTTTTTCCTCAACCGCATTATGAAAGTCGTGTGTTTTAACTCCGGGCTGAACCCAGGCTACAAGGTTTTCTTCATCGATTTCAATGATCTTGTTCCATTTATTCATCAACAGAATAATTGAGTTTTCTGTTGCAATTGCACCACCGCTTAAACTTGTACCGGAACCACGGGGAACAACCGAAAAATTTTCTGCGTTGGCCAGTTTCATTATTTTGCTTATTTGTTCAGGTGTTTCAGGTAAAACTATAGCTTCGGGTTTATGGCTCAGCATCGGTGTACCGTCATACGAGTAGACTAATTTATCTTCATCTGAGTCGAGGAAGTTATTTTTCCCAACTATTTCTCTTAAATGGTTTAACGTGTTTGTATTCATAAGGTAAGTTTGACAAAAGTGTAGAATCTTTTTAGGTAAGTTTATTTGTAAAAAGTTGACATTTTATTAAGGCTATTTTTTTGATTAACCACATATCAAGACTATAGACTTGACGGGTTATTTAATTGGATTTTATATTCTGATTTAAATCACATGCTGTACTTTGAAGTTACCAAAAAAAAATCCCTCTACAAAAGACATTTGAAAAGGGATTGAAATTTTTTGACAATTAATAATATATTTATCTGAACATTGCTTTGATCGCACCCCATGTTCTAAATATACCTGTGGTATTGGGAAGCACAATCATTGATGGAGATTCAATTCTAGTACCATCCTTTTTTATTGCTACAATTTTATAAAAAAGCCTTCCGCTTCCTTCAAATAAAACATCTTCGTCAATATATTCATATCGATAACCCGCACCTTTAAGGGCCACACGATCTAAATTAATAAAAGTTTTATTATCGTTACTACGTTGAACAACAAAATGCTTTAATTGGTCTTCATTTTTTGTAAGCCAGGTAATTACAACCCGGTTAGCTTCAGGCGTGGCGCTATACTCATTAAATGTACCGTTTTCACCAGCAAAAAGAGAGGATATAAAAAGGAAAATAATTATTTTAATCGAATTCTTTATCATTTTATTCATAATAATATATAAGTATACCAATATACGTTTTTAATGAACTAAGTCAAGAGAAATTGGTGTTCACACCAAATAAATGAACCCGGCAGTATTTAGAGATTAAAGATGGTATTACCCCAGCAAATGTCATTCGCATGATCATACAGCATAATCAATCTTGGAGTGTTTTAAAGTAATTCATTACCCACGCTGGCATTTTTTGCAACAGCTCATATGCGAGATGATACCCTTTTTCAAACTCATTTCATCCCTGAACAGGCTTTTAGAATGCACACCATGTTTTAATAGCCGAACAGCTTGGTGCCGCATTAGTTCCTGGTTTTCTAATAAAAGTTTTCTCGCATCTATTTTTTCCATGCCTAAATCTAACACAATTCACACGACTAACTTTCACCATATTAATACTATGGTTTCTTTAGGGATTGACATATCTTTTACTTATTTGCACTCATCTGCCTTGTCATCGGTAAGCGTTGAGCGGCACGCAGCCCGGTAGCCAAGCTGGTAGAAAAAGACCTTATTAAGGCACGCGCCATTATAAAAAGAAAAAGGGATAGAAAAGTGATTTCCTAACCCTTTGTTTTTACAAAGTTTACGAGTGGCGTCTCCCAGAATTGAACTGGTGACACACGAAATTCTGCACGGGATAAATACATTTTAATAACTGAAATTTAAGTAACAGGGTAATTTTATAAATGATTAAATAGTAATAGGATTAGATGAATAATGGTCTTACCCACAAAAAGTAGACACATTATTTGTTAATTATGCACAAGCCTTCTCAAATTCCATGGGACTGATATAACCAATCGCCGAATGCCTGCGCTTTCTGTTATAAAACACTTCAATATACTCAAATATGGCTGACTTTGCCTCACCAATTGTACTAAACCTTTCTG
>JAJRVW010000021.1 GCA_024277115.1 Calditrichota bacterium | reverse complement strand
CTTTTACCTTTGCGCATTAGAGGTTGTAAGTTTGTTCTGATCATTTCGTCACGTTTTTTTAACATCTCCGGCGAGAGCTGTGAAAGGGGTTCGGTTACCTCTTTTACATAAGCATCCACATTTATTTCAGGGTAAGTCTTTGTTAGCTCGATGGCTGCATCCCGGATTGCGGCAATAACTTCAGGATTAGTGATCCGGCCCATTTCGTTGGTAAGCGGATTGTATTGACCGGGATTGATCGGGTTATCACCTAATGCGTTTGCTAAAAATGTGCCATTGCCGTTAAACCACATAAAAGTAAATCCCTTTTCTGTTTCACCGGAACGATAAATATCTGTTGGTATGAACAGGCCTTCCTCCTCGTTCCAGGTTGGGTGGACCCAATCACGCAATACAACGTTTTCTTTTTGAAGTTTGGTGATATGGCACGTTTCACAGGCAAGGCGGTCTACATGGCCGTTCAGTATCACGCGGTCCTTTGTTTTGGAGTGCGGCGCAGATGTATGACAATTTTCGCATGCTACTTTTTTACCGGGCAAATCGTTGGAAATAAGATCAACACCCTTATTGCCGCGGGGGATTTTATGGCCTTCCGGTACGTGGCAATCGGTGCAAATTAATCCGGCTTTGGAGTGTACATCGTCTTTCGGGCTAAATGCCGTACCGCGTTTTGTCCCTTCGTGTAAGATTCGCTTATGCTTATAGCCCAGCGCTTTGCCTGCATCGTTAAATTCGTAAAAGTCGCCTCCCAAATCATGCTGGTGGCATGTAAGGCAGTTGTAATCGGTTGGTTTTGTTACAGTCAGTGCGGCTTTCATTGTACGGTCCTGGTTCCAACGCAACCCGACTTCATCTTCAATGACATAACGCTGGTTCATGTCATATTTTTGAGAGTGGCAGATCAGGCAATCGATACCCTGTTTTGCTTCATCCGGTACATCGCCGATGGGCATCATTTTTTCGGTTGCCGGTTGGTAGTTGCCCCCGATATGACAGCCCCCGCAACCCTCACTGCGGATTTCTTCTTCGCCATTTAAATGGGCCGGCTTGCTTTTTACTAAACTCGCCCAACCCGTCCATGAAAAACTTCCGGGGATGCCACAGGCACGGTCAATTTTACCCACCGGGATTTGTTGGTTCTCTTCGGCATTCACTTCACGGCCATCATAGCCGTAAGTGGTGAAACCGGCGCTTGTTTTCTGGAATTTAAAATGGATTGAGTTTACAACGTCATCCATTGTATTCACTTTTTCGACGCTACCATCGGCATGTTTTACGCTCATATCTTCATGGCATTGCAAACATGTTTCCGGGCCTTTGTATTGACGTATACCCGCGTTACGGAAATATTTGATGTGTTTGTAATTTGTGTTGTTTAAAAATGAGTTTGTGTTCATTAAAATATCAACACGCATTTTACGGGTAAAATCATTTTTTTCATTGGCCGTTATTGCCATCGCTTTTTTATAGCTCTCGTCATAAGAGACTTCTTTGACCAACGCCTCAAATTCACTATCAGAGATTTTTTTACTTGATTCATAACTTAGCGGCCCGTTTTCCAGCCCTGTGTAACTTTCAAACATGGGCTCGTAAGCCAGTTTAAATATCCAGAGAACACCAAGGACAATGATGATTGGTAAAAATAATCTGATAAAGATTTTTGATTTTAAGACAGCTGTTAGTTTGGACATAATTATTCCTTTCTGTGTGAATTTTCAACGGCGCTTAAATGCCAGCCGTTGACCATGCTTTTAAAATTGCTGATTAATGTATCGCCGGTTGTGCCCAGGTAAATGTGGCCCACCATAAATAAAGTCAAAAATAGGCAATGACCGAATGCAGGATTGCCATGGGCCAAACCCCGCCAAATCCAAAAATGATAAAATCGTCCGGGGCATATTCCGGAAAGAGTAGCAGAAGGCCGCTAACAAGAAGGACAGGCATTAAAACGTACATTATAGAAATATAGGTGATTTGTTGGAGCGGATTAAATTTGTTGCCCGGTTCTGCGTGGTACGGGTGTGGCTCGCCAACAAATATGCCGTAAAGATAAAAACGGGTTTGGATAATGAGACGCTTTATCAATCCTTTTAATACGGGGATATAGCTTGTGTAATTTTTACTTATAATATTCTGGATAAAAAAGAAAACATACATGAGTACAAGGAAAATCCCTGAAACATTATGTAATAAGCGCGATGTAGCAAATGGTAATGCCGCGCTATCCATATTGGCGTAATGCATACTAATTCCGGTTACAATTAAAACCAGGAATAAAAGGGCGTTTATCCAATGCCAGGTTCTAAGCCATAATGGGTACAAATAAGTCCTATCCATTTTTTTGTCTCCTCTTTCCAATCCATCTGCCGGTTCCGTGTATAATCAATCCAAGTACCATAATGCCGAATAGGATGATGCTTAGCCGGTCAAAAAACGGGTTGCGTGTACTGCCGATTATATAGGGCGAGTTATAGGCAACCGTGTGGAGAAAGCCAAATTTATCACGGCTCTCATTTGTCCGGAAGCGGTATAATTTTGTGAATAAAAGGCTATTGGAATTGTTGTGGCAGGCTTCACATTTTTTCACGGCCTTGTCCGCCGGTAAAATTTCATGGGATAAAATTTCTGTATCCGGTGTGTGGCATTCTACACAGCGGCTGGCCTGCCAATGCAGTTGTGTGTTGGGTAACCAGCTATGGGCAGTGCGCATTGTTTTGGGCAATTTGTCTGTTAAGCCCGATAGTTTTGTTTCAGAGCTATGACAGCTCAGGCAGATGGCATTGTCTTCTTCAATTATTTTGGCAATATCTTCTTCTTCTCTGCTGATTTTAAAAATATGCGGATCATGGCAGGAGAAGCATGTAAACTTTCCTTTAAGCTTGTCTACATGCACACTTTTATTGAACTGCTCTTCGGTCTCCTTAAAATGAAAGTCATCAAATTTGGGGTCGTTATCATGGCAATCGAGACAATAGAGGTTTTCTTCCCTTGCTTCGGCCGGATGCGGATAGGTTTCAAGCCCGGCTTTATGGCACTCTGTACATAAAAGGTCGGCATGGTTGGAATGGTTGTACGCCTCTTTTTCTACCGAAAGGTTTACAAGCCCTCCCGTGGTTGTATCATGGTAGGCCAGTGTTTTCATTTGATGGCACCGCAGGCAAAAATCATTTTCGGCATCTTTTTTTGCCTTGTCCGAGATAACCTCTGTTGTCTGCCCGATGCTGATAATAATAAGAAGTAAAAATGTATTAAGGACGATCTTCATTAGCTGGTTTCCGATTTTTTTTGATGTAACGAACTCTATTCTCTAATTATTCTGATTTTACTTATTTCTATTAGTTCTCAATATACGGATATATATTTCAATAACTAAATATTATTTGTGATAAAAAGTATATGATGTAAACAATTAAAAACATAAAGCATTATGTTGTTGCTGGTGGTTGCCCCTGATAATAAAGAAGAATTTTGTAGCGCCATTTTGTAGATTATTTCTCATCCAAAATTTATAAATAAAAGATTGGGGTAAGATGAAAAAATTAATCGCCGGATTATTATTTTTGATTATGCTCTTCGCGCTATCGATGTGCATAACAAATAAACCAGCCACATTGATTGAAACACCATCTAAAAGCAACCTCCCGCCAATTGATCGTGAGTTTCGGGCGGCGTGGGTGGCAACGGTCGCCAATATCGATTGGCCCAGTGCGCCGGGTATTTCATCACGTAAACAAAAAGAGGAAGCGATTGCCATACTTGACAGCCTGTATTCTTTAAATATGAATGCGGTCGTTTTACAGGTGCGCCCACAATGTGATGCCTTATATGAAAGTGCATTGGAGCCGTGGTCCTATTATCTTAGCGGGGAGCAAGGCAAGGCACCACAACCCTTTTACGATCCTTTAAAATTCTGGATAGAAGAGGCCCATAAGCGCGGAATTGAGTTGCATGCCTGGTTTAACCCTTATCGTGCGCACCATCCAAAGGGCGGTGAGATCAGTTCGTTCTCCGTAGTTAAAACCCATCCACAACTGGTCCGCAAAGTGCAGGGCGGCTATCATTGGCTCGACCCAAGTATGAAGGAAACACAGGATTATTCGTTTGATGTAGTTATGGATGTTTTAAAACGTTACGATGTGGATGGCATTCACTTTGATGATTATTTTTATCCTTATGGCGATGGCAGTTTTCCGGATGACAGTACGTGGCAGGCGTATCAGAGAAATGGGGGAAAACTAAACCGAAAAGATTGGCGAAGGAACCATGTTAATCAGTTTATTAAACGTCTCTATGATGCTATTAAAAAAGAAAAAAATTATGTCAAATTCGGGATCAGTCCGTTTGGAATTTGGCGACCTGGAAATCCGGCCTCTATAAAAGGGTTCGACCAGTATAACATGCTTTATGCCGATGCAAAGCTTTGGTTAAATAAGGGCTGGATTGATTACTGGACACCACAGCTTTACTGGCCGATCAATCAAATGCCCCAAAGTTTTCCCGTTTTGCTGGGGTGGTGGGTTGGTGAAAATAAAATGAAGCGTAATATTTGGCCGGGACTGTATACAGGCAAAGTAAAAAATAAGCAGGGGATTACTGAGAATTTAAGCCAGATTATGATTACCCGAGGGTTTTTGCCGGGCAATCCGGGGCAGGTACATTTTAGTATGAAATCATTTTTAAGGGATACGCTTGGATTAAATAAGGCGTTAAAAAATGGGCCTTATAAGAACCGGGTACTTGTTCCAATTTCACCCTAGCTCAAAAAAATAGCGCTGCAAAAACCAAAAGTTTTTTTGCAGACAGAGAATGATTCGCTTTATCTCCGGTGGTCGCATCCTGAAGAAGAGAATGTTTTCCGTTGGGTTGTGTACATAAACAGGGCAGGACGCTGGCAAACATTTATCCATAATAAAAATGAGCAAACATTTAAGCTGGCCCTGGTAGAGGATGTCAATAGCAGTGAAGCGATTGCCCCTGTTTCACAAATTGCTGTGTGTGCCGTTGACCGATTGGGGAACCTGAGCCCTCCTGAAATTATATCCTATAAAATAGAATAATATTAGAAACGAAAATATAAAATGAACCATTTTACGGTTCATTTTATATGCTGCTAAAAGAGAAAACTATTTAGATTCCACCCAGTAGGCATCAAACATTTTATTATTTGATCCGCTACCGGTATTGTTAAAAATAACTTTTGGTGTAATATAATCGGCATGGGGCGTGTAATCCATGGCGCTGCGTGGATGGTGTTGAACCGTGCCGCCGGAAACGGTCAACGTGTAAGTACGGATAATTTTATCACCTGCTTTTAAAACAATCTCATAGCTGCCATCATTGGCCATAAGGTTGGCCAAGGTAAAGAAATTACGAAAATTTGTGCCGCTTTGTCTAAAAGATTTACTACACGATTGCCAATTTATTTTACTCACAAAAAAACCCCTGCTTTCGGCAATCTCTTTCCCCGATTTTAAAATATGGGCAGTCATTTTTCCACCTTTGCCGCCCGGCATTTCGTTTGTGTTTGCCCACCAGTTAAAGGCGATAGCATCATCGGGCCGTTCCGGGTTTGCAGAAATAAAGCCTAATTTACTCCAGGGGCCTTGTCGGGTAAAAGTTGATTTTGGATTAAACGGGTCACCACTATTTTGAGCAGCCATTTTAAATGGGATACGTGTGATTTCCTTCCCGGCCACTGTTACACGCAGGACGTAACTGCCTGCCTGGCCAAGTTTAATATTCCCCGCCGAACCTTTGGGACGGATACCATCTACAATAGGGAATTGCTGCCACTTGCTTACATACACATCGGACTTAAGTTTACTCTTACCGCTTGCATCGATGATCTCGAAGGCCACGCTGTTCATATCCTGAGGTGGAAAAAAGATAGGCAGGGTCTCTATTAAAAAGCCGCCGGTCTGCTCATAAAATCGAATATTCATCATCGAGTGATAATCCATCGCCGGTTGATAGTTTTGCGTAAAACCGGACATGGTCAGAAAAAAAGACGAAAAAATAATTAAACGGAAAAACTTCATGGGGCCTCCTGAATTTATATAAAAAGAAAAAAATAAGATAATAAACCCTTAAATAGAGAACGTGTTATAAATCAAAAAAAGTGTTTTTGAATCTACATTTCTACATCTTGCGGATAAAGGGGATAATCCTTATAATTTCTTACTTTCTAAATTAAAAACATTCCAGGTAATCCATGCAAATATTCTTGCTCGTCGTTTTCGTTTTTCTTGGTTATAAATTTATGTACCGTTTTTATGGCCGCTATTTAAGCCAAAAGATTTTTGCCCTAAACGAGAAAAATATAACCCCGGCCGTACAATTTGAAGACGGTGTCGACTTTGTTCCCACCAAAAAAGAAATAATTTTTGGCCATCATTTTACCTCCATCGCCGGAACTGGGCCAATTGTTGGGCCGGCCATTGCCGTTATTTGGGGATGGGTTCCTGCGTTGTTGTGGGTTTTTCTCGGCTCGGCTGTTATGGGCGCCGTGCACGATTTTGGTTCGCTGGTCATTTCATTGCGCAACCAAGGCAAATCAATCTCGGAAGTGACCGCCAAATACATCAATCCCCGGACACGCATTTTCTTTTTTATCCTTGTTTTCCTAGCCCTGTGGATTGTCATTGCCATTTTCGGATTGGTGATCGCGGTAATCTTTAATATGTACCCCTCATCGGTTTGGCCGGTTTGGCTGCAAATCCCAATCGCAATCGGCCTTGGGCATCTTATCTATAAACGTGGTAAAAATATTACGTTGTGGTCGATTGGCGCGTTGGCGGCACTCTATCTTTTTGTTTGGATTGGATATCTGTTCCCCTTTCAAATGCCCGAAATTTTTGGTATTCCGGCAACCGGTGTCTGGACGGTAATTCTACTGGCCTATGCTTATTTTGCTTCGGTCTTACCGGTTACAACACTTTTGCAACCACGGGATTTTATAAACGCCTATCAGCTTTTAACCACCATGGCCCTGCTTGTTTTGGGTGTGGTGGCATCCATAATCTGGGGTAATTTAGAGATTGTCGCACCGGCCGTACAAATGAGCCCCGAAGCTGCGCCGCCCATGTGGCCGTTCCTGTTTATCACCATTGCTTGTGGCGCTATTTCCGGGTTTCATTGCCTGGTATGTTCGGGCACAACCGCCAAACAATTACGCAACGAGAAAGATGCCCTTTTTGTAGGATACGGCTCCATGTTGGTGGAAGGCGGCCTGGCCACTTTGGTGATTATTGCCGTGACTGCCGGGATTGGCATGGGCTATGTCAATGCCTCCGGAGAAACATTACTCGGGGTATCTGCTTGGAATGCCCATTATGCTTCATGGACAGCAGCTGCCGGATTGGGTTCAAAAATTGCCGCCTTTGTAGATGGCTCGGCCAATATGATTGCCATGACGGGTGTGCCGAGGGGCATCGCCGTTGTTTTGATGGGTTTGTTTGTCGCCTCGTTTGCCGGAACAACGCTCGATACGGCAACCCGCATTCAACGCTATGTGGTTGCCGAGCTGGGCACGGATTTAAAAATTGATGCCATGCGGAACCGCTATGTTGCCACAGGACTTGTGGTTGTTTCTGCCGCTTTCCTGGCTTTTGCATCCGGGGCAGATGGTAAAGGCGCTTTGGCGTTATGGCCTTTATTTGGGGCGGTAAACCAAACTTTGGGCGCGCTTGCCTTGGTCGTCGTTACAATTTATCTGCGAAAAAAAGGCGGCTGGATGTGGCTGATCGGCGGCGTACCGGCCATCTTTATGAGCATAATGACCCTCTGGGCGGCCGTGATGAACCAGGTCAGTTTTACTTCAAAGTCTTTATTATTACAATCGATTAATATTTTAGTGATTTTTATTGTAATCTGGGTAATAGGTGAATCGGTTATTAAGTTTTTCTCCAAAGAAAACGCTGCCGAGGAATATCCTGTTTATGAATGAATTTTCTCTTTAATGACCATTTTATAAAAACCCTTTTTTAGGAAAAGGTATACCTTGTAGAAAATGATTCTAACAGAATGACAGGCTTGGCATGCACTCCAAATAAACTAAATAGTTACCCAGTGTGCGAATTAGAATAGCATATTTGTTGATAATAGCCGTAAACTTTAAAAGCAGGTCGTTCCTATGGAACTTTTATTAACATAGAAAAACATTTTTTCTACAAATAGACCATTCCTATCGGAATTTTTTATTTCGTCCTGTAAGGACGTTCTATTTGTAGTACAAAAATCACAATTGTTTTCAATAAGCTCCATCGGAGCGGCCTATTGTAAAAATTTAGTTGGAATTATTTTGTTTCTATTTTTCTAATTTGCACAATGGGTTAAATAGTTATCTTTCTTATGTTGTTATTAAAAAATATTTATTCAAAAATAAAAAACCTTTTTAAAGATATTGATGCCATCCATCGCCAAAAGGCCATTGAAGATATGGAGTGGGAAGTACAGGAATTGAAACATATTTTTGCCCTGGCCACCATGGGCAATTTTATCGGTATGCCTTCCGCGCCATTGCCCATCACATTTGAGATGTTGCCGGACATGCACGAAGAATTTGCCATCATGTTGAGTAAAATCAATACTGCCCACAGCCCGTTGTCGGATCATTTTTCCAAATTGGATGTGACTTAAAATGAACAACCTGTTATGCTGGAAGCATCTTTGTTTTTTGCCAAGATTTTTGATTAAGAAAAAGTTTCTTAGAGAATACAGACAGGGACATCATCTATAAAAAAATGTTAATACGGAAGCCTAAATGCCAAAGATACTTTTCTTTCTAGGGAAGGGCGGCGTGGGTAAATCCACTGTCTCTTCGCTTACGGCAGTCCATCTTGCCAAGCAAAACAAAAAAGTTGTGCTCACTTCCCTCGATCCTGCGCATAACCTCTCCGATATCTTTGAAACGGAATTTTCCGATAGGCCCAAAGAACCCATCTCAGGTTTGCGAATAATTGAAATCGATCAGGACAAATGGATCAAAAAATATTTAAAAGAATCCGAGCAACAGTTTTCCAAAGCCTATTCTTACCTGACAACGTTTAGCCTGGAAAGTAATTTTTCTGTAATGCAATATGCGCCGGGCATTGAAGAATATGCACTCTTGCTCGCATTTCAACAAATTCAGGAAAAAAATAAAAGTGTAGATTTTCTGATTTTTGATATGCCGCCTACAGCTTTAACCTTAAAGTTTTTTGCACTTCCTCAGCTTTCCCTTTTATGGTTGGGAAAACTCCTGGAACTGCGCAAAGAGATCGCCAAAAAGCAAAAAATAATCAGCACTTTAAAACTTGGGCGCGAATCTTTAGAACGTGATCGGGTCATGCAAAATATTGAAAAACAAGTTCGGTTTTGGCGTGGGTTAAATCATATATTTCAGGATGATAAAAAATCGTATTCTCTCCTCGTTCAGAATCCTGATAAGCTTTCCCAAAAAGAGGGACAGCGCATTATTGATAAAATGGAATCTTTAAAAATGCCGGAGTTACACAAAATTTTAAATAAAGCAAAATTAGACGATGACAGGCGCTACCTTACAGTGCTACCAACAGATTTAAATCTTTTCGGCCTGGCAAACTTAACCGCAGCAGCAAATAAAATAAATTATAAGCCCTTGCTTCAGAAGATCAGCGAATGATAAAAATCCTTAGTAAGCTTCTGCCCATTAGCATTTATTTTTTATTTATAAACACACCTTCTCTATCCAGTCAGTCTATATCTTCATATTTGGAATCGGGCATCCAAATGATGGAATATTATTCGGCGAAAGATATAAACGGTCATAACCAAAATTGGTCTATTATGCAGGACAGCTCTGGCATAATGTATTTTGCCAACACAGATGGATTTGTTTTGCAATATGACGGCGTAAGCTGGCGGAAAATTTTGGTAGCCAATGAAAGTATTGTGCGTTCCCTGGCCATTACAGACGCGGGCCTTATTTTTGTTGGCGCACAAGATGAGCTTGGTTATCTGTCCACAGATGGACATGGTGGGCTAAGTTACCGCTCGTTATTAAACCGGATAGACAGTGTGTCACATAAGTTTGGGGATGTCTGGAAAACGATTGTTAATAAGGACACCGTTTATTTTTTAACCCGATATTCTGTTTTTGTGTTACCACTTGCCGATATTTTTAATACCGATATTCAATTAACAATTATACAATCAACTAAACCCCTGCATAATTTTTTTCGTTCACCAGATGGACAATTGTTTATCCTTCAGAGAGGTACAGGCCTTGTTCAGATAAAAAACAAATCACTAAAGGTGATTGAAGGTGGTTCTTTTTATAAGAATGATTTATTCGCCGGGATCCTTCCCTGGGATGAAAAATCATATATCTTCGCAACCCGAAACCGTGGTGTTTTTATATATGATGGGTTAAGATCGCGTCCTTTTAAGACTGAAGCAGACTATTGGCTAAAAAATAATCAACTTTATAATGTCCTTTTGCTTTCCGATGGAAATTATTTGCTCAGTTCAAAAAAGGGCGGGGCGCTTGTAATGAATAAAAATGGCACGATTTTGCACGTGTATAACCGGGAAACAGGTCTGGTCAATAACACGGTTTGGGCTGCCTATCAGGATAGGGCCGGTAGTATTTGGCTGTGTCTTAATAAAGGTATTACACGGATTGATTATAATTCCCCGTTCAGCTTTTTTGAAAAAAACACAGGTCTCGAAGGATCTGTGCATGACATTAAACGTTTTAATTCGGTTTTATATGTTTCTACCAGCGTAGGATTATTTGCCTTAAATAAACGTATATCCGGTATAGAGCCGTTGTCATTTTCGCCGGTACCCGAAATAAAATCGGGGTGCTGGGCGCTGATTGCCACAAAGCGGTTTTTACTGGCCGGGACAAATAAAGGTGTGTACAAGCTTGGCCTTGATGGCAAAGCCCGGAAGGTTGCAGCCTATAGTTCATGGGGGGCTTATCAATCTTTGGCAGATAGCCAGCGTTTTTTTATTGGGCTGGATAAGGGCCTGGCTTCAATCTATTTAAAAAAGAATGGAATTTGGATTGACGAGGGCGTGTGGCCGAGGGTTGAAATTGAGGCGCGTACCATTGTAGAAGATCAAAATGGTACGGTTTGGATTGGCAGTTCCTATCAGGGGATTGCACGGATAAATAATTCCGGAGAGTTTTTAAAAATGGGCATGGCGATTAGTATCGACTATTTTTCACAAGAAAACGGCTTGCCATCGAGCCGTATGAATTTTGTAAAACAGTTTGATAATGATGTAATATTTTGTACAGTCCGGGGTATTTTAAAATTTGATGGGCCAAAGAATAAGTTTGAAGCGGATAACCGGTTCCAGCTTTTTAATATAAAGAAGGCAAATGAGCATTCCCATGTTTTGTCTATACAAGGGCCGAGGGGCAATATGTGGGCGAACCTGGGCGGGCATTTAACTACAACCGTTTTTAACCTACCGGACACATTGTTAATTACCAGACCATTTTTTGGTATTCCCGAAAAAAATATCCAGGCCATTTTTGCAGGTGTGGACAATACTTGTTGGTTTGGCGGCGCTGATGGGCTAATTCGGTATAATGGCCGCACGGATACTTTGCCCCGTTTTACACCGAAACCACTTATCCGGGACGTATATATAAAAAATGATTCACTTTTGTATAATGGCGCAGTTGGTTTAAACAACAAAACTGTCCATATCGCATACAATAGTAATGACATCCGTTTTGAATATGCCAGCCCATATTTTAATAATTATACCCCGTTATTATATCAATACAAATTGGAAGGTTACGATAAAAACTGGTCTCGGGAAAAAAGTGGAACTTCGAAAGGGTACACCAATTTATGGGAAGGGAAATATACTTTTAAAATACGTGCCATCAATAAATATGGTGAGCTGTCTCAACCCGCCACTTTTAATTTTGTTATAAATACACCTTGGGTGCGCACCGTTTGGGCATATCTTTTTTATGTGATTGTTTTTATTCTTTTTGTGATTCTTATTGCCCGGCGCCTGATGTTGTCTGCGCGGCACAAGGCATTTTTGGAGCATCAGAAAGACGAACAAACCCGTAAAAAAATGGAGGAAGAACTTCGGGGCCAGATTGCCGCTGATTTTCATGACGAATTGGGGACACGTATTACCCGTATTTCCTTGTTTAGCGAAATCTTAAAAAATGATTTACGGGATATTGACCAGAATAATCGTAATTATTTAAATAAAATTAGTGAAAATGCAGACGGGCTTTACAACGAAACACGTGATTTTATCTGGCAGCTCGACCCAAATAAAGACACGCTACTTGATTTTATTTCGAGGATAAAAAAGTTTGCCGATGAACTTTTTGAAGAATCGGGAATTCAGTTTGAGTTACAAAATAAAATAATCGATTCTGAAAAGATAAAACTAAATATGGAGTGGCGCCGGCATCTGATCCGCATATTTAAGGAAGCAATCCACAACGCGCTGAAATATTCAGATTGTAGAAATATTTTATTTGAAATATCAAAGCGGGATAAAGATTTGGTTTTTGTATTTCAGGATGATGGAAAAGGATTTGATCTTTCCAAGAAATCGGAAGGCAATGGTTTGGTAAATATGCAAAAACGCGCAGATATGATTGGCGCCAATTTTGATATCCAATCAAGTTTTGGAACAGGTACAATAATTAAGGTGGTTGTAAAATTATGATCAAAATATCCATAATTGAAGACGATAAAGACATTCGTGAAAGTTTGGCAATCCTGATAAATGGCACACCTGATTTTAAATGTGTCAGCACATATTATAATTGTGAGTCGGCCTTAAAAAAAATTGGGGAGGATTGCCCGGATGTGGTTTTAATGGATATAAACTTACCCGGTATAAATGGGATAGAAGGCACGCGGGTTATAAAGGAAAAAATGCCTAAGGTTGAAATAATAATGCTTACGGTAAGCGACAATAATTCGGACGTATTCGATTCACTTTGTGCCGGGGCCTGCGGCTATCTTAAGAAGAACACCCCGCCAATGAGATTGCTTGAAGCCATAAAGGAAGCTGTAAATGGCGGTGCGCCAATGAGCATGGATATTGCGCGTTTAGTCGTGGGATCGTTTAAAACAAAACGTGTGGAAAATGATTTAACATCACGGGAGAGGGAGGTACTGAAAAATCTGTGTGCAGGGGGCAGTTATAAAAAAATATCCGCTGACTTGTTTATCGATTTAAACACAGTAAAATTTCATATCCGCAACATATACCGAAAACTGGAAGTCCACTCCAAAGGCGAGGCCATCGCCAAGGCAATAAAAGAAAATCTTACCTAAATGAATTACTATCTTCCAAAAGTTAGATAAATAAAAATAGATTGACATTTGACCCTTGAATATCTATTTTTTTAGTAATAAATAAACAGGTTAGAGAAATATGATGTTTGTTTAAGAAGCGGCATCAATATTTCGCACACTGTTTATTAAGTTGTCCGATCTCAATCGCCAGATAAAACAAATTACACAGGAAAATATAATGAAGAAATTTCGAGTATTGACAAACTTTATTTTATTAACCTTACTTCTGAATGTCTCCTCTTTATTTTCACAATATATGCCAAGTTTAGAGCGCGGGGTTTCTTCCGAAAGGAATAAATCGAGCTTGACGGGAAATAATGTAGAAGCAACAATATTTAATTTCGGGGTTGCAGGAAACGAGACGGGGAGCATTTCCGAATCAATGTTTAAATGGCCAGCTAACTCGGGAGAAATGTACATTTATTTTATCCAGCTATTTGTGGGAGGTGAGGTCGTAGATGAGGAGGGGAATTCCATTCAGATTGTAAGTATCCCCAGTTATCGTACAGATGATAGTGGTACAAAAAAATGGACGTTTCAGCCTGTTCCGGGTTACAGAAATGGTTCGTTCAATGGCATTGCTAATAGTATAAATAAACTATCATGGCCAACAATGGATCAAGGTGGATGGGCCGATAAGTATGATGATTTGAATGATCCGGGATGGATAGGCTCATGGAATGGCTTTTTGGGAAGAGATAATTTTTTTGCACAACAAGAATTCTATTATCATATGTCTGATGATAGATATGATCGTTATGAATATTACCCGGACAGCACAGATTTGAGTAGAAAGGGGTTGGGGATTGTTGTCAGCCAAAGGATTTTTATGTTAGATTTTTTACCGGACGAAGTATTTTTTATCTCAGATATTTATAATGCCGGAACAAAAGATTTAGAAAAGGTAGTAAGCACCCTTTGGGTTGCCGATCTGGTCGGCGGTGACTCTAATGATGATATTGTTGAGAATGATTCATTAAGGCAAACAGTATATTTTAGAGATATGGATAATTATGGTATTAATGGCCCCTTTTCTGGGATAGCCAGCATCATGTACCTTGAAACGCCGTTTAATAGTTTAGGTTTAAGTGAGACAGGTGTTTCAGGAATGGTTGTAAAACCAGCGGCAAGTATGAACATTAATGATGATACCCATATTTGGAATTCTTTTATGAAACCAGGGGTGTTTGATATTTCCAGTAGTTATGGAGATTCAGATACCTATATTTCAAATGGGTATTTTAGTTTACCTGCGGGACAGAAACAGAGGTTAGCATACGCTGTTGTTTTTGCGAAGGATAAAAAGGCTCTCGAGAGAAAAAACAGACTAATTAATTCGGTTTATGATGCCATTAAAACAGGTAGCCAGACTATGCCTGTAAGCCTAATTAACCCTGCAAATTCTGCCATTGTATCTGGTAGGACTGAAATAAAATGGACTGCAAAGAATAGTGACCCCGATGTTTTAATTTCACTGACTCTAAGTAAAGATGGTGGGAAATCATGGAATATGTTAGCCGACAAACTACCAAACTCTGGCAGTTATTTCTGGTATACGGACGATGTGGAAGACGGCATATTCAATAAACTTAAACTTATTGCATGGGATCAGGATGAATTTAATATTGTAGAGTCTGACAGCTTTTTTACAATAAATAATTCAGAAGAAAGGGCTCCCCAAATCAAGGTCTCATCGCCACATAAAAATGAGGTTATTTCCGGCATGTATCCTATTCGCTGGATGGGTGGGGATGCCGATGGCAATACAGTTGCAATAAATCTTTTCTATGAAATTGATGCACCTGGCCAAAGAGGCATTATTGTTAAAAACCTCGATAATGATGGTCGGTATTTCTGGGACACGCAACTCTTTCCCAATTCAGCAAACTATAAAATTAAGGCTGTCATTACAGACGCGGATTTTGTAGGTGTTGATAGTGTGCAATATTTTGAAATTTCCAATACCAGGAAATATTTAGATGAAAACGATATTATAGAACGGAATACAATTGGAACAGGAAAAATTGATATAAATATTTTTGATGACTCGCTGTTAAAAAATTATGGATATCTTGTTAAATTTCATCAAAATGATTTGTCCACTACTTATGATGTGATAAATAGCCAGACACAGGACACGTTAGTCCGGGGTGCAACCGAAGTAAAAGGTATATCTGAGGGGCCTGGATTTGATGGAATACGCTTAGTTATTAAGGATGATCCACTTGAGCTTAATACAGATATGTCATTTTGGAATAATGAATCAGTATTTGAATTTGATTTTAAACAATTTCAATTTTTAGATTTACTGGGCATACCAGAACTCACCGACTATGTGATTGAGTTTGGAAATGTAGGGATTGATACTTCTACCTATTTCGTCTTACCATTGAATATAGTTTCACCTGAAAAACCTGTAAATTTT
>JAJRVW010000255.1 GCA_024277115.1 Calditrichota bacterium | reverse complement strand
TTCATTTACCTAAAGGTTTCTTTTGTTTGTTGTGTCTAAAGTTTAATTTCACTTATATTTTTTCATTAAATCATTAAATCATTAAATCATTAAATCTTGAATTATTCCCACTTTTTCTTACGCGCTCTTTTTAACCGCTTTGGCCTGTTTTTCCCGCAGCAAAGCTTTAGAAACCCTGAACCTCTGAACTAGTGGAATGTTGGAGGGGCACACATACGAACACGAGCCGCATTCCACACAATCCATCACGTGGTATTCGAGCATCCCTTCATAGTCGCGGGTTTTAGCCAAGGCCCCCAATCGGCTTGGATTGAGATAAACCGGACAGGCATCAACGCAACGCAGGCAGCGGATGCATGGAAACTCTTCTTTTATGGTGACTTCTTCGTCGGTGAGGCAAAGTATGCCTGACGTACCCTTTAAAATAGGAACATCTAAATCAGATTGTGGTGCGCCCATCATGGGGCCGCCAAATAATACCTGGCGGGTATTCTCTTTAAGGCCACCGCAATAATCCAACACATCTGTAAGCGGCGTGCCAATTGGTATAAGCAGGTTGGCAGGATTATTAATTCCAGGCCCGGTAATGGTTACAACCCGTTCAATCAGCGGCTGCCCAAAACGGAACATCATGCCTATTCCAGCAATAGTACCCGAGTTTTGCACAACAACTTCCACATCGATCGGTAATTTCCCGCTGGGTACTTCCCGTTTTAACACGGCTTCGATCAACATTTTTTCAGCGCCCTGTGGATATTTTGTCTGCAAGGCAACTACCTCGCCATTCATATCCGAGGGGATGTTTTTTGTAAGCAGTGCGATGGCATCCGGCTTATTGTTTTCAATGCCAATATAAAATTTTTCTGCTCCAAGTATTTTAAGCAAAATGCGGATACCCAAAAATATATCAGCTGATTGTTCCAACATGACACGATGGTCACTGGTCAGGTAAGGTTCGCATTCAACCCCGTTTACAATCAGGAAACGTGCATTTTTACCTTCCGGTGTTTTCAATTTTACATGTGTGGGAAATGCCGCGCCACCGAGGCCAACAAAACCACCATGCTGTATCAGCGAAATAAGTTCGTCTGGAGAAAGGTTTTCCCATTCCATGGCATGTTCGTTGTAAAATGTCTGGGGCGAAAACGGGTCTTTTGTAATTATAACCGATTCGACCATTTTACCGCTGGGGTGGTGCTTCATTTCGATGGCCTTAACCGTACCGGTAACTGGCGCGTGTTGCCCAATGGAAACAAAACCGGCAGGCTCGGCAATTATCTGGCCCCGGTTTACCTTATCGCCTACTTTTACAAGGCACCGCGATGGTGCGCCCAGATGTTGGCTTAAAGGGATTGTAAGCTCATCGGAAAAAGGGAGACGCGCAATGTCTAAATCACGGGTCAAGTCTTTATAATCGCCGGGATGAATGCCATGCCGAAAAGTTTTTAGAGTTTTTGATAAGAATGATAACATATTTTCTTGTGTTTATGTAATGACAGGACACGGTCCTTAAATTTTTAAATTGTCATATTTCATGACCGGTCCCATCCTTACTTTTAGACGCAGTATTTTAGCGCGCTTTCATGTCTATTTAAAAACCCATTAAATTGCAGGATACCTTTTTACAAAATATTTAAAATTGTTAGTTCAACGACCTTTGTTCTTTGCGTACTCTGCTAATGTGCTGTTTATTCGTTCCTTGTCATTTTTAGCTTTGTAAAGCTCGGTCAGCTTATCCCGTAAACGCCCGTGATACGTTTGCCAATGTTCTTGCTGAACTTGCATGATTTGGGCATTGTATTCTTGCTCAAGATTTGTTTTTTGCAGGCTTAGCTCACTCTCCAGCATTTTGTTAAATTTTTGTTCCTGATATTCACGGTCATGTATACGGATACCGGCCAGTTCTTGCAACAGGTTCCAGGTGCGTAAGTGTTTTTGGGCCAGACGGGCTATTTTTGTACTGACCTGTACACGATGTGTTGTGTTTTTTGAATCGGTTACATTTATAAAGGGTATAAAATCTTTTTGCTCCGAAATATCAATCTCTAAAAATTCATCCAGGGGCACCATTTTTTCATTCCACTCCCGTTTGGCCAGTGCGTGAAACTCGTCACGATAAAATTTTTCATTGATGGCCCAGTCTGCTGTGGTAGAAACCATCCGGGTGCCATTATTTGAACTTTGTATGGGCTGGGCTGAGGTCCAATCCGATTCAATTTCCGGGTTGCCGGAAAGGTCGAACCGCTCAATAAAATAATCTGAAATAAAGGGGTTATATTTAAAGAGTGGGAATACCCGGCTGTTTATGGCACGCTGTTCGTGGGTGTAAGCCTGGTCTTTTTCAAGTCCCTGAATGTAAGGTTCGCAGGCGTATAGGTGCACAAATCCCGGCTTATTCGATTCAAGAAGTTCCTCAAGCCCGTTGATGAGATGGCCCGGATTGGCCGGTGAACTTTGCAGAACAAAACTGTTGTGCTGGCTTAGCGCCCATAAAGCAATCTCATGGCCAATTTCGGAGGTTGTTCCAACCATGTTGTTAACTACAGAAATATACAGCGGCTTTTCAGTGTTAAGGAGGCTGGAAATTGATTTAAAACTTTGTTGTTCCAGCGCTTGTTGATCCAGCAATAAAACCGCAGGCGGGCAGAGTTTGCGTTCTTCATCAGAAAAATCGTCCCATCCAAAAGTATTAAAAAACGCATCGTGTTCCCGGGCAGAATAAGTGTTTTTTAGCTCAAGCTCGGCAATCCGGACCAGTTTAAAACTCTCGGCCAGTTTATAGGTGAGCCCGTCAAATATGCCTTGAGCAGTCGTGGCTAAGTCATTGCCCGATGCATTTATCCACGGGTGTGAAAATGGGTTAAATGGATAAACGGCGCTCCATGCAAGCAGACGTTTGCTGTTTACGACCATGCTCATCCGTGCACTGCCATTCCCGTGCGCGCCGGAAATATACTCATTTTTTAAGGCGATTAAACCTTTGGTTAACCGACTGAGTTTTTTTATCAACTGTGTGTTTAGTTTACTTTTTGACTCTTTTGGATTGGTCAAATCTATTAATTTCTGGGCAGTTATTTCTGTTTCGTCCAGTCCTGCAAGACGATCGCTAAATGCTTCAAACTCGTTTATTTGAACAGAATCTTGAATATCACCCTGAATCCTTGCTTCGAGCTGTTCAATCAATAAACTGATTCTTGTTACAAAAGCGCTAATCCTATCATTCATTTTTGCTTCAATACTTGCCGTCATCAAATGTACGGCGGCCTTTACGCCACTTCCCGGATAAGCATTGTCGCCGCCGGGCAAAGTAAAATAAGCTTTTTTGTTGATGAGCTTATTTACTAACGATTTTTGGTTTTGGGTTGAAATAAATGGCTCGATTTGTTCGGCGCTTACATCGGGCATGGATTGCATAAAGGCAAAATTTTTACGGTACGATGTAAGGATGTCTGCATTATTGTCCAGCATTTCGATGGCATCGTCCGGGCATACATTGGCACAGGAACCACACCCTTTGCAAGCATTGGCATTTACAGTAATAGTCAGGATTTTCCCAGTTCCTTTTTGGCTTTTGTGTGGCAGGTCAAAAAAGGTTGTGGTTTTAATAAGCGGCATTTCCTGTACTTCTTCTAAAAATATTTTAAATTCGCTTTCTACCTTTTGAAGGGCATTCCCTTTGAGCCCCATTTTTTTTACAAGATGGTTAAATGCCTCGGAAAGCAGGTTCTGTGTTGTTAAAAAGCGGCGCATCTCATCGGTAGAAAAAAGTGTGTAAGCCTGTTTGGCAAAGTTGCCGGCCATCCGCTGCATCTGGATAAGTTTGCTGCCATGTGCCGCCGCATTGTTCATTGCTGTTGTGATTATTTCATCAACGCCCATAAAGTGAACGGGCAGAGCGGAGTCCGGGCATTGAGACCAGCACATTCCGCACCCGGTACATTTTTCTGCAATTATTTCCGGGATTTTTTCTTTCATTTCCGACATATCACGAAAGGCGCTGCTACGTGCGGGCAGGGTATTGCTGGCAAGAAAAGGATCGGCCAATTCCTGTACCTGAAGATTGTTATTATAAAGATAGCCCACCGAGTCCCAACTACGGGCAAGGTCAAAGATGCTGCCATCGGCGTTTCTCACTTGTTTTACATGCCAGGGCGCTTCTGTTTCCGGTACTTTTAAGCCGCTAAATTCGGGTAGTTTCTGCCACTCAATTTCGCTGGTCAGATTATAACCGCGTTTTATTGCGTTTGTCTTTTCATTGATTTGTGAATCGAACAATCCGGTTGTTTTTAATATTTTTTTGAAATTGTTTAGGTGCACGCCAAATTTTAGGATGCTTAAAATGGCATCGGTTTTATAAAGGCCGCCAAGCAGGGCACAGAGCTTTAGATGTTCGGTACCGGCTGGGATAATGTCAATCTCCCTGGCAATTTCCTGGGTATTTATACTAAATAGCCTGATCTTTTTATCACGGATTATCTGCCGTTCTTTTTCACCGAGTTCCTCCCAGAGTTTGGCGCCTTCAAAATGTGTGTTGATAACTAAGGTCCCATTATCTGAGAGATCGTTTAGGTTGTTTTTAAATTGGAGTTCAGAAAGAAGCATTACATCTGTTTTTTTAAGGGTAAAAGGTGTTATGCTCTCTTCACCCGAAAAGAAAAGTGTAAATTTGTGGAGTGGCATCATTGCCGATTTTTGTTCACTCAGTAAAGTTTCGGTATGGAAGAATCCGCTTTTTTTGACTGCTGCGGCCAGAGGATGGCCAAGCTCTTTTATATCCTGGGCAAGCGATGCATACACTTGGATTTTGTGCGTATTCTCTTCTGATAAATTAAATGACCCATTCTTTTTTGATAAGGCCAACTCTTCAATTTCCGGATAGGATTTTTTTATCAACTGCTGCAATGCTTCCAGCTTAGGGAAACGGGCCTGGTTTACACTTAAATTTAGCCCACAATAAAATAGTTTTTTATGATTTCCTTCCGGCAGCATATTTTCAACAATCGTATATATCTCTTCTATTGCATTAAACGAGGTGGCGTAAAATCCATTATAAATTTCGGGTTGATCTTTTGTGTGTGTATAAATCGCAAAACCCAAATGGGGCAATTTATCTTTTTGGTGCCGTCCATTTTCCCAAGCTAAATTGATCGCATTGTGTGTTAAATCCATCAAAGGCGTATTAAAAAAATGATCACTTAAATTTTGTAAAATTGTTACAGCGCTTTTTTTCTTAATGTGGTGTGTCAATTCAGCGCCATCAAAAGGGCTTGCCAACGACAAGTTTATTATTCCTAATTTTATATCCTGTTTGTCCCTGGCCCAGTCTGCAAATGCTATAAGTTGATTGACCATCGGGCCGTTTGCCGCAATCAGGTAATGGGCATCTTCTGTTTTATAAAAATTTACCGATGAATAATGCCGGCCACTGAAAGCTTCAAATTCACTAAAAGTTTTTTCAATTATTTCTGAAAGATGCTTGTTTAAAAAGGGATGCCGGACTGCCTCTAATTTTAACCCGATTTCTGCATCGTGGTTAACCCCGATACCAAGCGGCTTGTGCACGTCAATCAAAGCGGGATTTCTAAAGCGCTTTTTGTTAAAAAGAATAGCCTGCGCTGGTGTAGGTGCATCAATTTCATCACCTGTATTGCCAAGGAATTGTTTTATAAACTTTTCTTCCGGCATATTAATATTTTGTAAGGCCGTATTAAAATGGGCCGCGTCGTAAACAATAAATCCGGGGATCAGTGCCGTCTAGGTTACCTTACGGGCAATTAATGAAAAATCAACCAACTCCTGCACGGTTTGCGGATAAAGGATAAATGAGTTTTTAAAGTCGTTATAAAAATTATTTTTTTGGTTTTGTTCCTTGTTTTGTACATAAATAACAAGTGGGAAAGGGGTTTCTCGTGTAGATTTTAGGGCCTGGATATTGTCGATGGTATTATCCGAATCCAAAAAAGCTGCCGCCCTGTTCCCGGTTAAGGCATAGCCAATAGCCGAGGAAAAAGCTTCATTTTTAAAAATACGTGTTCCGGAAGTTTTTAGAATGAATGAAAGGGATTTGTTACCGTCTATTAATTCTATTTGCCCTGGAAAAGCGGCTTTCTTTTCTTTTTTTGTTTTATTCTTAAAAAACATTTTTAATCCGTTTAATTTGATTCATTTATTGAACTATTCTTAATCTTTTCTCTCATCCCAAATCTCCTATTTGATTTGGAATGAAGATGAACCTTTATTTCTGGTCTAAGAATTATCCAAGTTAAACAGCATCTTCTTCTTTTTTTAGTTTAAATTGTTGCTCTTCAACCCATGTTATTGCCCCGGTCGGGCATCGCAGGGTGGCAATATCTGTTTCCAGTTTTAGCTTTTCAGGGTTTATAACCGGCAGGTTGTTTTTCATTTCGATCAAACCTTCCGGGGCATCGGCAGCACAACGTGTACAAGCGGTGCAGGCAGCTTCACAAAGCCCAAGAATTTCATCGCCTTCCAAAACAGATTTACATTGGACAATCAAGTGTTGGTTTAGGGGGATTAATTCAAATAAATTTTTTGGGCAAACTTCTACGCAATCCCCACATGCGGTACATTTTGTGGCATTTACAAAGGGCAGGCCGGTCGGGCTCATCTTAATGGCGTCAAAATCACAGACCAATTCGCAGTCCGCCAAACCGAGGCAACCATATGTGCAGGCTTTTGGTCCACCGGAAACAGCCGCTGCTGCCCGGCAAGATTCGTAACCCGAGTAATCAGCTGACTTAACAGCTACATCGGTTCCACCCGCACAGAGAAGCCGTGCTATTTTACGTACGCTT
Source organism: Calditrichota bacterium (assembly GCA_024277115.1). Lineage (GTDB taxonomy): Bacteria > Calditrichota > Calditrichia > Calditrichales > J004 > JABFGF01. The sequence continues at coordinate 42,481 of JAJRVW010000255.1, read as the reverse complement.
GATCCTGCATCAATACCCAGGTAGTTGGCCACAATTGTTGCCGTATCCGGACCGCCAACAGTGCAGGCACTAGGCACGCTCTTGCCACTTATTACATCTTCTGCAAAAGCGCGGCAACCGGGTTGGCCGCAAGCTCCGCAATTTGCGCCGGGTAGCATCTCTTCCACTTTATCGATACGTGGGTCTTCAAAAACTTTTAGTTTTGAGTTTGCGATGGCTAAAATAAGCGCCAAAATTAAACTCAATCCGCCAATAAAGGCGATGGCAATTACAGGGTTCATAAAATTTTTAAGAGACAAGAAAAAAGATTAAAGAAAAATCTGTTTAGTGACTGTTAGTAATCTAGAGAAAAAAGATTCCTACGGAATGACAAACGCAATTTTTCCTGTACTTAGTGATTTCTTTCAATCTTTATTCTTTTTCAATTATACTTCTCTGCTTCCTTAATTAATTCATCCAGCCCCGGTTCGTCCGGGTTTAACGGCTTTCCGGGGTGTATAATTTTTACCGGGCATTTTTCTGCCGCTGTTACCAAATCTTTAAAAGTCCCGGCTTTGGCATCTTTAATATAGGCCTGCTTGTTTTCATCATAGGCAAACATCTGGTCGTTCAGGTTACAACAATCATTGCAGCTTGTGCACAAGGGTGTATCGATATACGGGTCGTTAAAACTTAAATCTTCCTCCTCTTCAGTAGCTGCTTCCAGTGCCTCTGGTTTTTCTTTTACTTCATCCTGGATTGCCTCTTGCTTTGGCGCGGCCTTTGGGATTGTTGCCTGCGGGGCAGATATACCTGTGCCGGAACCAATGCTGATCATTTCGTCTGAGAGCAGCCCGGCGGCAATATTCGAGATAATTTCATTGGTCAGGCCTTCAACGGATTGTTCCATTTCAGCTTTGTGTTTGGCTTCTGCCTGAACCAGTTTTTCCTGCATTTCTTTGGTCATTTTTTCGCGTTCTTTTTCGACCTGTTCAATTACATGCGAGTTGTTTATACCACTTAATTCCTGAATGCGGTTCCAGCGAATCTGTGCATCTACACAAAGCCTGCACATTGTCTTTGTAACGATCACTTTTTGCATGGCGCCTTCATCATTGGCCATTAAAATGTAGGGTATACTCTTATTAATATTTTCAAAATCAGAGTGGATATATTCGGTTAATGGAATTAAGTCACCATGCCACTCCGAGCGTTCAATGGGTAAAAAATGCTCTTTATATCTTTCCAGACCTGTTAAGAAATCTCCGAGGCTGAAGTCTAATTTTTCAGTTTTTACAGAATCGCCCTCAAGTATTTCAATCTCGCCTTGTGGCCAGTCCGATTTGTGTTGTGATGATTTGGCGATGGAAAAATGTGCTGCCCAACTATTGCCCTGGTTGGGGTTGTAATAAAAAAGAGGAAACGCCCGTGATTCGGAAGCGGCAGCACTTCGAACAAAAGGTGCAACCATTTCCTGTTCCTGATCAAAACCATCAAAAACACAAAAAAGGGCAGCACGGTCACTCTGCAGTCCTTGTTCAATCTCGCTAAGTACATTAATCATGTGCGAAAGCGGAAATTGTAAAACAAAAGTTGTATTTATACTTAAGGCCATTTTCCCTAAAACGGCAGACCAGCCCGGCGAGTAGAACGATTCATCAAAAAAGGTTGATGCGTTGTAGAGGTCGTCCACAGTCACCAATACTTTTATAGGCATTTTCGAAGCAAGTACATCTATCAGATCGGCCTTGTCCGCACTTTTTATTTCACGCGCTTTAAAATATAAAATGATCGGCGGGAAATGCGACCAATCTTCCTCCGAGAGGTACAAAGAAGAAAAATCTTCAAAGAACGGATCGTGCTTTTCCTCTTCATAGCGGTGTTCGATTTCCAGTTTTGCAATACGTATGGCCTTAAAGAATTCAATTAAATCCTCTTTTTGGCTTTTGTAGATTTTTAATGCTTTGGTCGTAGAATCGGCCACAAGGCGGTCTAAGAATTTTTCACTCTGTTCCATTGAGGAAATTATTTTAAACCAACGATTTAATATTGTAATTACAGACTTAATACGTTCGATTCTATTGGCGGGAAGACTCTCTTTCGCAAAAGATTGGGTAACAATTTCTGAGAAAGAATTAAAATCCAGTTCATCCGAACCGGGTTGGCCCATTGTATTTTGCAATGCATCGGGCGTATACGATTCGCCAGAGGTTTTTTTAGATACCTTAAGGATATTTTTAAGATGCTCTACCAAGTCTTCCAATTCGCCAAAAAAGGGCGCCATCTTCTTTTGCCATTGTTTTAACCGGGCGGCCTTAAACAGCGTAAGCTCTGCACCTTTACTATAAGATATTAACTCACTATGGTCATTAATCTGATCGGAAAAACCACTTATTAATGTTTTAAGGGAGTCTGTTTTTTGTTTGTGCGAGTTACTGCTTTGCCAAAAGTTTTTTACGGCTAAATCCCATGCTTGTTTAAATACGAGCGCACTGTGGTTGGCGCTTTCCTTTTTTAGGATTAGTTCCAATTTCAGCAGTAGAAGTTTCAGGTTCCTTTGCTCATCTGTATTTAACCCACTTTGCTCAACTAGGTTATCCAGATAATCTTTTAAAGGTTCAATGCAATTATCGGAACTGGTTTTTATCAGGAGGGGAAAATCATGCCGAATATATTCAAAATTAGTAAAAGGCGCGCTTAACGCAGGGCGCAGGTCTTTCACATTGGCATCCGGTGTATGTTCGGAGTGGCCGGTAAGGTGAAATTTTAAATGATCGTGCTTGATCTCATCCAAGCTATATTCACTTTTCTCGGTCTCTTCGAAATGCAGTTTTATTTGCTCTTGGGGCGCTTCCTGTTCGTGTATCTCCAGGCTGGTATCATTTCCAAAATGATGTGCAATCTTATCGAGCTCTTTTAATAGGTCGCTGCTGTCAATTTCTGAGTCGGAGACCTTCGTTTCATCAATTTCTTTTGGGTCGGGTGTTTTCACTTTGGCTTCCTTATCAATCTCTTGGATTTATTCCGAACTTATCAAATTCCTGGTTAAGGGCTTCTTCTTTCATTTGTGGTGTAACGGTTCGCTCCGGTGCCCTTAATCCGTCATAAGTTGGTATATTTTCATTTTTATATAAAATACCGATTGGCATTTTGTCAGTCATTTCCGCATAATAATTTGCTTTTAGTTTTTCAGACGGGTCATGCTCAACAATATTTTTGTAGACTTTTTTGAGTGGATCGCTAATTTGCATACCATCTTTGTGGGTAAGTAACATCAGGTTTTCGGGTGTACTCATTAAAGGATCGAACATGGCCGGCGTATAATGCGGGCAGCGCTGCATAATACGGATAAATGCAAACCCTTTGTGATGATAGGCCTGGCGGATAATATCGTAAAGGAGCTCGGGTATCCATTCTACTGCCTGGGCAACAAAAGAGACATTTTCCACGCCAAGTGTTGTTACTGTTGGATTAAGTGGGTTCAAAAAGGACCCTTTGGGAGTTGTATTACTTTTTGTCCCGAGTGGCGATGTTGGGGAAGCTTGTTTTTTTGTTAACCCGTAAATGCCGTTATCGTGCAACATAACAGTCATATTAAAATTATAGCGGATAGCATGGATCCAGTGGGCTGTACCAATACTTGTACAATCGCCATCGCCCATATTTACAAACACATGCAAATCGGGCCTGCGGATTTTTATCCCCTCGGCAATAGGTAGAGCGCGGCCATGTAAACCATGAAAGCCATAGGTGTTCATATAGTGTGGGAAACGGCTGCTGCAACCAATACCGGAAACAAATACCGTTTTTTCCGGTGGTAATTGTTCTTCACGGCAGATACGTTGCGCGGCGGTTAAAATCCCATTGTCACCACAACCCGGGCACCAGCGTGGCGTATCCCCCTGATAATCTTCCATCGAGTAATTCTTTTGGTCTATATCTATTATGTTGTTTATGCTTACACCAAACATGTTTTTTACCTCATTTTAGTTTTTCTTGTTGGATATGCTTGCCATAGCTAAAGTATCTTAATCGTCCAAATTATATTCATAAAGAATAAGTCCTTTACAGGATGACTAACGCCGGTGCATATTATACCTGACTTATATGGTCCCTTCTCAGCCTTTCAGGTTTTCAATTTCATTCTTGATCATTTTTACAATTGAACCAGGTTTTAACGGCTGGCCGTGCACATTGGAAAAATTATCGATGTCCAATAAATAACGGGCGCGTAATAGAAGGGCAAGGTTGGAATATCGACGGTTTTCATCATTTATGATTTCGTGCTTTTTATCATCCGAGAAATTTATTTCCACAGTAATGATTTTTTTAAATTTCTCCATGATCGGTTTTAAGCCCGAGGCCATGGGTTGTAAAAATTTAAGGTGTAAGCTGGAAACTTTTAAACCTTGTTTACGGGCAATTTGTACTGCTTCTTCGATCGAGCCTTTTGTACTGCCCCAGCCAAGGATTAATAGATCGCCTTCTTCGTCCCCAAAAACTTTGGGTGTTTTCAATGTTTTCTGAAAAGCTGCAATTTTTAGACTTCTGTATTCACTGCTTTTTTGATTGACACCGGAATCGTAGGCAACTTTGCCTTAACGTGTGTGTGCCAGGCCTGTTACACGGTACATGCCTCCCGCCTGGCCAGGAATAATCCGCTTGGAAAGTCCTGTTTTTTCATCCCAGTCAAAAGGTGCAGAGCCTTCGGGCACGGGGCTTTGGTCAAATGGAGGGGCGAGCCATTCTTTTTTGAAATTTGGCCGCAAATAGGGTTGTTGGCCTGTTGCCAGGTTGGCATCGGTAAGTACCATAACAGGGATACGGAAAGTTTCTGCTATTTTACGGGCAGTAATAATGCTGTAAAAACAATCTTCTATAGTTGCCGGGGCCAACACAATTTTTGGTGTATCGCCTGGTGATGCAAAAAGTGCTGCAAGGAGATCGCCCTGTTCAACTTTTGTAGGCAAACCTGTACTGGGGCCACCACGCTGTACGTTCACAATTACCAGAGGGATTTCCGCCATCGAGGCCAGGCCGATAAGTTCCGTCTTTAATGCCAGGCCCGGGCCGGAGGTGATGGTAACGGCACATTTTCCTGCATACGATGCGCCAATGGCAAATCCGGCGGCCGCAATTTCATCTTCGGCCTGGTGGACAATTCCACCGGCATTTTCAAACACTTCGCTTAAATAATGAGAGGCCGATGTCGCAGGTGTGATCGGATACATGGCGCAAACATCCATCCCTGAGGCCATAACACCCAGGCCAACGGCAATATTACCATTGGTAACAATTTTGGATTCTTTCATCGGGGCCGCAGGAACCGAATACTGAAAATCAAGGTTACTTTCTGCCCATTTATAACCTGCATCAAGCAAGCGCATATTGGAATCAATAACTTTATCCCCTTTTTTACGGAAGGCAAAGCGGACTTGTTCGCGGGCGAGTTCCATATCGCGGGAATAAATATACATCAACAAACCAAGTACAAACATGTTTTTACCGCGACGGGGATTTTTTACAATTTTTAAAGTCTCTTCTTCCATCGGGATTTCAATCACTTTATAAGCATCTTCGATCAGATGGTTATAAGTGCTCACATATTGATCACGGATTAAGTTGTTAGAAGAAGTGCGCCATTTGTTTTCGAGAAGGATTGTGCAACCTCTTTTCAGGTTACCGGACTGTTCACGCCCTAAGAGGGCTTGCTCATTAAAAGCAACCATCAAATCGGCTTCATCGCCCATATTGGTGATATCGTGTGTCCCAAATCGGATCCGGATCCCACTGGCGCCGGCTGCTGTTCTTGGTGGTGGTTCAATCTCGGCAGGTATAATTTCCACAGTCCAAATACCATTTCCCATCCGGGCGCAAATCGTACCGAATGCCTGGCCTGCTGTCTGGGCACCCTCGCCGGAATCGCTCACAATCTCTACAATATGTTCGTCCAGTTGTATTGCCTTATCTGAACCATCTACCATTTTATTTTCGGATTTGGTAGTCTCAATTGTTTCCATAAAAAAATTCTCCTAATCAACGTATAAGCTATTCATATAATGTAATAAAAAAAATTGCAATAATCTTGGTTGTTTTAGATTTTTTTAATCTTTTTTATAATTCTTCTTCCCATATTTTTTACTATGGCTTGTGTAAAGCTATTTTTGGTGCAATGGAAACTATAATATTCCCGATTAAAATAACTTTTTCACAAATAAATAGTCGAAACAAAAAGTATAGAGTTGAGGGGAAACTTTGGAATGACAATTAAAACGGATTATTAGATTTTGTCGCGGAGGATTTCCTTGCGTGGGTGGGGAATAACAACTTTACTTACAAGAATGCCTTTGGCCTTAATGTATTCTACGCCGGCTTCTACGGCGGCGGTTACGGCGGCCACATCGCCGGTAAGGGTAACATAACCTTTGCCACCGATGGCCATTGCCAGGTGGATTTCAATTAACTGAATATTGGCTGCTTTTACAGCAGCATCGGCAGCCTCAATAATGGAGGCGACTGAAAAAGTTTCGATAATGCCCAAGGCATCGGGCGATTCAATTATATTTGTGCCGCTTATGGCCGGAAAAACATCGGGATGGACATTGGGGATTATCAGGTCGTCTACAACTGTTTGGCCACCCATTTCCAGGCCGGCTTCAACGCTGGAAGTGACGGCATCAACATCGCCACCGACCATAACCATAAATTTGCCTGGGCAGATAGAGCGGTTAAAAACAATATCTACGTCCGCTGTTTTAAGCATTCTGTCTGCAACTTCGTAACCCTTGGCAATGGAAGTAAGTTCGATAAGTCCGATGGCTGATAACATTTATTAAACCCTATTTTTAATTTGAAAGAATTACAATATTAATTATTAACTAATTAATATTTTTTCGTAAGAAACAACTTTTTCTATTGGTTTGGAGCGTCAGTTTTTTCCCCATCACCGTTCTTGTAAAACCGAGAACTCCTGCATACGTTGTTTAAGGGTCACGTTTCTACGGCGTTTAAATTCTGCCTCGTTTTCTTCCTCAAAAGAAGAAAATATCTTGACTGTTTCTGCTATGCCCATATTAATTACTGCCCTGTTCTCGGTTAATCGTGATACGCTCGCCAAGAGAAACAATAATGCCATCCATACTGGCATGGATGGGCATGGATAAAGCATCCTTTTTTGCTTCGGCCAAAACCTGGCCTTTTTTTACCTTTTGCCCCTGTTTAACAATAATATCCGGTAATGTGCCAATATGCTGTTGCAGAGGGATTGAGACTTTTTCCGGCTCTTTAATATGCTTCTGAAACGGGGCTTTTTTTGTATAATTTTGTAAGCCTAATTTTCTTACCAGCCTTTTGGTAGGCACGCCACGATACTCTTTTAAAGGATGGACTTCTGTACTCATTTCCTGAAGCTGTTCTGCTGAAAGCCACATATTGTTTTCTTTGGTATCGCGCTTAGTGGTTACACAAATATTACGTGGGTCCAATTCTTCCGGGCAGGCCCACAAAGAACAAATGTTACACTCGCAACAGGCTTGCGCCCAGTATGTTAAAGTCTTGCTATACTCGCCGGTTGTTAGCAACGAGCGCATCACCAAATGTGGTTTTATGGGATAGCCCATCAGGTAACGCGGGCACATTTCGGTGCATAAACTGCATTGATCACACGCCGATTTTCCTACACGTTTAAAAGATTTTTCATTTTGTGATTTGCGTACGGCAAGGTGTGTCTCCTTGGAGAGAACGATAAATCCACCGGATGTGCGTGTGACCGGAGTAGAAAGATCAGAAACTACTTTGCCCATCATTGGCCCGCCATCGATTAAAATAAAATCATCGATGGTTGCGCCGCCGGCTTCTTTTAGTACATCCGCGTAGCTCATGCCAATCGGGAACCAGGCTGTTAGCGGATTTTTTACATCGCCGTGTACGGATAAAATGGAATGTGTTACGACGTTGCCTTGCGCAGCTTGCTCTATATTATAAAAGGTCTCGACGTTCTGCACTACAACACCAATTTCAAAAGGCAATCCACCTGCCGGGATTCGGCGCCCGGTACTGTGATAAACAACCTCATATTCATCGCCGGCAGGATAGACGTCTTCCATTTCAAAGAGGGTGATATTTTGCGGTAGCCAATTGGAAATTGCCTCGATTGATTTTTTGTTTTTCCCCTTAACTGCAAAAATCCCGCGCTTGGCTTTAACATGCTCCATCACCCGTAGCATGCCATTTACAATCTCCTGAGGGTAATTTTCCATCAAGGTGACATCTTTATATAGAAGCGGTTCGCATTCGGCCCCGTTGGCAATTACAATTTCAACTTCTGTATTTATCTTCTGATAGGTCGGGAATCCCGCGCCACCCGCACCGACAACACCGGCATTTTTTATAATCTCAATAAGATTTGGCATAGGTTCTTCTATTGGAAATGAGTTTTGTGCATTTTATAAACAAGAAAGAAAAAGAAACATTGACCCTAAATTTTTTAATGACAAGATAAAGATAATCGGATAAAAAATAAATTATACTTTTTAATGCTTCTGTGCTGAATAAAAAAAGTGATTAACTGCCAAGCTACCGTTTAGGCCGCGAATTCACGAATTATTGTTTTTTATGTCTTAACGGTTTTGTGAGTGCCATCTTTTGGATGTGATTTTTAATCAGCTCTTTTGCTAAATTCGGGCTTTAAATGAAAATTCCAATAATCTCACAATAAATGCCGTTCAAGGTTTTATTTAGGACAGATGTGAAAAAAATTCATTTAAATAAAAATATTTTGCCTTCCCCATATTGCTTATTGAAAAAAAAGTATTTATATTCGGCAGCTCTTGCGAGGGTGGCGGAATTGGTAGACGCGCTAGACTTAGGATCTAGTGTCCTTACGGACGTGAGAGTTCGAGTCTCTCCCTTCGTACGCAAAAAGCCCGGTAATTTATTTTACCGGGCTTTTTTTATTACTGACTGTATTGGTGGATAATTTGTAGACACAAAAAAATATTGGACAGAAATAAACCACTTTCATTAAAAATCTTCTCTAATGTCAAGTGCAGGCGAATACAAACTGTGTCATATCTCCTTCATACCTTAGGGTCGGGCTTAAAAATCCGGCCCTTTTTTTATGTTTGATTGTTGCCTCTTCTATTTTAAATTCAGCCTGTAACATTTGTTTGAAACCTCTTCATTATTTTCCGTAATCTATTTATAGTCTTTTATCGATTGATCCTGGCCGGCATAATATGAACCTATATGCACTGAAGAAACCTAAAATATTTTTAACATTAATAATCTGGTTGGTTGCAGCTGTACTCATGTTGCAAACGGATGAAATCATTCCCGCCCTTACTCAGTTTGCCGTTATTATAATTCTATTTAGCTGGTTTTTTCTTAACCGCTTTATTCTTGATGAACTCAAGGCTTCGGTCGAAGTTATTTTATTTTCCTTTATTGTTATACTTTTTATCGATCTTCAGCTTGTGGCATTTTACAAAGAAGAAATTCTCGCGGGCAATGTTCCGGGGCTAATCGAAATTGTGCATCAGTTTTTTCTTGCCGTTCAAATCCTGTTATTTTCCCTGGTGATTATTGGCAATAACAATAAAAAACAACGTGTGATTTTTATCTTTCTTTTACTTGCCCTTCTTGGCCACTTTGTTGTATATCAAGAGCAATCGGTAGTGCGTTTGGCATTTTATTTTCTGCTATTTTTTATTTTGTTAAAATACACCGTTTGGATGGATAGCTTTCACAAAAAAACACTGGGTTTCTATTTTCTGTTTTTTGTACTCTTCTTTTTTATGCTTCTGCAAAAGAACCCGTTTACGGCCGAGTGGAAAGTAATTACAGCGAGTTCGACCTGGTTTACAATCCCCCATTTTTTATATGACCTGCTAAAATTATATACGCTGGCTATGATTGTGAAAATCCCAGCCGTTATCATTTACAACCACATGACATTATCCCGCAAGTTATGGTTCTCCGGTGTTTTTCAATCGATCATTCCGCAAATATTTCAATTTATTTTACTGGTGACCTTGTTTTTCTTTTTCATCTCCGGCTGGCAGGCAAAAAACTTGCAGGAAGATCTTTTAAAGGGAGTGGAGAACGGTACCCGGGCAGGCGGGCAACTGCAAATATCGGATGCCCTTCTTGCAAAGATTGGCTCGGTTGGCGTTATAAAAAAAATGCAGCCAAAGGAAGCATACTACTTTTTTATGACCGATTCATCCGGCTCAAAAATAAATTATTATCAAAATGTGGACAGCTTTTATTGTAAAAGTTTATGGGATGGTTCGCAATTAATGTTTGGAAATGGATTAATCGCTTATCCGTTTAAATTGCTCTCCTGGGAAAAATATCTGGATAAAATAGATGTCTGGCAAAGGGGTAGGGCAGATAAGATTTCACCATTCCCGTTTATGGATGCTGTGGACAGATGGTACACCGGTTACTATGAAGAAAAAGAAAACCATGATTTAATGGATGGTGTCCTGTTTGGGATACCGGCAAAAGGTTTAAGTTTCGGCCGTGTCTCGTTGCCTTTGTACAATATGCAAGGCCAGCAAACAGCCTATTTTGCATTTGACATTATGTTTAATTATAAAAAACTAAATGTCAACGATCCCATGGTAGGAATGGTCCTTGCGATTTTACTTATATTTTTTCTCTTCAATTCAATTATTATAAGGCGTGTATCCAAAGCCGGTGATAAAATCAATAAAACAATTATCAGTAAATTTGAAAACCTAAAGGTTGGTATTCGGGAAATTGCCGGGGGTAACCTGAAGCATAAATTGAAATTAGTTGGCGAAGATGAGTTTGTTGAGCTATCCGTACATTTTAATCAGATGGGTGAGAAGCTGGAACAAACGATTATTGAGGCGCGGGAAAAAGACCGTTTGGACCAGGAGCTTTCTGTTGCAAGGGATGTACAACTCAGTTTGTTAAAATCCATGTTGCCGGATATAAAAGGATATGATATAACGGCCACCCTGGAAACAGCACAAGAGGTGAGTGGTGATTTTTACGATGTAACGCCTTTTAATGAAAATAAGATTTTATTCACCATTGGCGATGTTTCCGGTAAGGGCACATCGGCAGCGTTTTACATGGCTCAGTTTATAAGTTTGTTCCGGTTTTCGGCACAGTTTACCGCCTTCCCTGCGGAGATAGCACAACGTATTAACGAATATTTTACCAAGCATGTTGAGGATCGCCATATTTTTATAACCGCCATAATTGGTGTTTTGGATTTGGAAACAGACAAGATTACTTTAATCCGGGCAGGCCATAACGCACCTTATCTCATAGGTGCATCGGGAGAAGTCTCGGAGCTAATGACGAAAGGCATCGGTATTGGCCTGACAAAGGATTCTGAAATATTCAAAAAAGGCCTGGAAAAGGTTGAAATTGAATTAAAGAAAGATGAAAAACTATTTTTATACACCGATGGCTTAAATGAAGCAACACGTATAATAAACGGTGTTGAGGAACAATACGGTGATGAAAGGCTATCCCAAAAACTTTCGGGATATGGCAAACAAAATGCAACACATATATTATCTTCTCTTATCCGGGATGTAAATGAATTTTTTTCCGGACAACCCAAAAATGATGATCTCACCCTTTTAATTATCCAGAAATTATAAAAAACAGCTTTCCTGTTTCCCGCCTTTTTTTAGGGTTTGGTGTTCAACTTTCAGAGGATTGTCCGAGTATATTCTATTATAGTTTCCCGTTTTTGTATTAACCACTCGAATTAAACCACAATACTAAGCTGCCATGGACGATACCAGAAAAACTAAAAAAGAGTTGATTGGTGAATTGAATGCCTTGCGTAAGCAAATGCAAGACATGTCTTCCGGCAACAAAAATAAAAAAGAGATAAACAACTACCTGCCCGATAGTACCGAGAATGAGCGGCGTTATAAACAAATCTTTGAAACCAACCAGGCAATCAAATTAATCGTCGATCCGCATAAAGGGGAAATTGTACAGGCAAACCAGGCCGCGATTGATTTTTATGGTTACCCGGCCGATGTGTTAATTGGAAAAAAAATATCTGAAATAAATATTCTCCCAAAGTCACAATTAGAAGCAGAGATGAAACGGGCTGTTAGTGAAAAGCGTTTATTTTTTAATTTTAAACATCGCTTGGCCTCGGGCGAAATTAGGGATGTAGAGGTTTATACAGGCCCCTTAAATGAAAAAGATGGAACCTACCTTTATTGTATAATCCATGATGTTACAGAAAAAAAACAAGCTGAAAAAATACAAAAAATACTCCTTAATATTTCCCGCGCCACAGGGGAGGCCGCTTCACTTGAAGATTTACTGAGTATAATCCATGAACAACTTACCAGTTTAATCGAATGTAAAAACTTTTATGTTGCCTTGTATAATATTGAAACTAAAAAATATTCCTTTCCTTATTATGTGGATGAATATGATAGTTGCCAGGATTTTACGCAAGAAGAGATACGAAAGAGCCTGACGGAGTATGTCCGCAAACGTGGGGTTCCCCTGCTTATTGATGCAGATAGTCACTCTCAGATAGTAGGAGCGGGAAAAGCAAGCTTAGTGGGGCAGTCATCGCATATTTGGATGGGGGTCCCCTTTAAAATAAATGAGGCATTTAGTGGTGTACTTGTCATCCAGAAATATTCTGAAGGCGAGGCTTATACCCAGCAAGACCTGGAAGTTATGACGTTTGTGACCGAGCATATTTCCTGGGCAATTGAGCGAAAAAAGGCAGAACAAAAGATAACAGAAAGTGAAGAGCGCTACCGAAGCCTGGTTGATAATTCGCCTTTGGCCATTGCCATCCATACCAACGGAAAAATTGTTTTCATAAACAAAACCGCTATCCGTTTGTTGCGGGGCAAAAAAGAGTCTGACTTTATTGGCCAGCCGATTTCAAAATTTATTCATAAAGATTTTAAAAAAGTTATTGATGAGCGTATCCAAAAAATAAAGAAAAATCAGATTGTAGCCCCACTGGAGGAAAAATTTATCTGTTTGGATGGGGAATTAATTGATGTAGAGGTGAGGGGCGTTCCCCTAACATTTAACGGGATGAATGCTGTTCTGGTTGTTGTTTCCGATATTACCGGACGAAAAGAGTCGGAAAAAAATATATTGGAAAGTGAAGAGCGTTTCAGGACACTAATTGAAAACTCACCGGTGGCAATAACCATGTCCCGAAAAGGGAAGATAATTTTTGTCAATAATGCCTACCTGAAAATGTTTGGTTATACTTCAGATAAAGACTTAATCGGTGTAGCATTTCTTAATCAATTATCGGATGAGGTGCGGCAAAAAATACTGAACCGCAATACTGACCGTGAACAGGGGAGGCCTGCCCCCAAAAGCTATGAAACAATCGGCAAAAGAAAAGATGGCTCCCTTTTTCCTTTTCATGCCAATGTTGCAACTATTAAACTTCCTGCAGGTTTGGCAACGATTGCTTATTTATCAGATATTTCAGAGATAAGAAAAGCGGAAGATGAACGGCTAAATTTAGAACGACAGATTCTCCAGACACAGAAACTGGAAAGCCTGGGCGTGTTGGCCGGTGGTATTGCCCACGATTTTAACAATCTTTTAACCGGGATAATGGGGAATACAGGTTTGGCAATGATGCACTCTGCTGAAACGTCACCGGCATTAAATAATCTTGTAAAAATTGAAAATATCGCTTCGCGCGCGGCAGAGCTATGTAACCAGATGTTGGCTTATTCGGGTAAAGGCAAGTTTATAATTGAGGCCATCGATCTCAATGAAATGGTCCGGGATATGGTCCTCTTATTAAATGTTTCCATCCCCAAAAAAGTGAGCCTTCATTTCGAGCTTGATCCAAAATTACCTGCAGTGGAAGCCGATGTTTCTCAGGTAAGGCAAATTATAATGAACCTGATAACCAATGCTGCGGACGCACTGGAGAATAAACTTGGTTCCATTACCTTAAAATCGTATACAAAAATTTTTAGAGGGGATGGGTTAAAGTCAAGATATATTGACCATAAACTTGAGGACGGGAAGTATGTTGTTTTGGAGGTAACCGATACAGGCTGCGGTATGAAGGAGGAAACCCTTTTAAATTTATTTGATCCGTTTTTTACAACAAAATTTACCGGGCGCGGATTAGGGCTTGCCGCCGTACTTGGGATAGTTCGGGGCCACAAGGGGACAATCCTAATTGACAGTGTTTTTGGCCAAGGTACCACGATAAAAATTATTTTACCTGCCTCGGACAAAAAAATAACCCTTGTTGAAAAAACGCCTTTACGAAATAAAAAATTTATCAGAGATGTTACTATCCTTGTGGTAGACGATGAGGAGGCCGTACGCTCGATCATCAAAGAGACTTTAGAGCTGAGGGGATTTAGGGTGATTTTAGCTGAAGATGGCAAAGTCGCGTTAAAGCTCTATAGAAAGTATATGTCTGAAATTACGCTTGTATTGCTGGATATGACCATGCCGAAATTAAATGGAGAAGAGACTTTTAAGGCCTTAAAAAAAATAAATTCCAATATAAAAGTAATTTTATCCAGTGGGTTTAGCGCCAGTGAAACCATGGGCCGTTTTAAAAAAGGCGATGTTTCGGGTTATTTGCAGAAACCGTATCACCTGCAAAAACTGCAAGAAAAGATTATTGAAGTTTTAGAGGTATAGAAAGAGTATTTATGGCTTCATATCAAAAAATGAACGAAGAACTCTTACTGCTTTCCTTTAATGCCATTCCTATTGGCGCATTGGTATTGGACAAGGCAGGAAGGGTTAGATTTGCCAATAAACTTTTTATTTCTCTTTTTAGCCGTGATAAAACAAAAAAATCTAATCAAATAAACTTTCAGGATTTTATAAAGGAGTGTGAATTAATAAAACTTATTGAAAACCTTTTGGCCCATAAAAAAAGTTTTGATAAAATTTTTGAATTACATGCCTTAGACCCAACAAAAAAATATTTCCGCTGCAGAGGCAATGCTATAACCGAATCAAAAAACGCCCTGACCTATATTGTGCTTATCGGTGATATTACCGAACAAAAGCAACAACAAATTCTTCAACAGGCAATTTATAAAATTGCACAAACAGCAAGTACCAGCCATAACCTTAGCGAGCTCTTTTTTGCAATCCATAAAATAATCAAAACAGTAATGTACGCAGAAAATTTTTACATTGCTTTGTCCCAGGAAAACGATGAATTAATTACGTTTCCATATTTTAAGGATACATCGGAGCAATCCGTAGCGCCACGTAAAAGAGGCAAAGGTCTTACCGAATATGTACTTAAGAGCGGCAAGCCACTTTTATGTGACGATACGTTAAGTAAAAAACTTGAGAAGCTAAACAAAGCGAAAACTATTGGGGCGCCCTCGGCCATTTGGCTTGGCGTGCCACTGATCGCCAATAAAAAAACAATTGGTGTTATGGCCGTTCAGCATTACTCGGACCCGCAGGCCTACACCATTGAGGATCAGCGCATGCTCGAGTTTGTATCCACTCAGGTAGCGAAAGCGATACTCCAGAAACAAAATGAAGAATCACTTTATTTGTGGGCGCATATTTTTGAAAATGCCAAATGGGGGATTGCCCTTTGTAATAAAAATAATACCTTCGAATTGATGAACATGACCTTCGCAAAGATGCACGGTTATAGTGTTGAGGAGTTAACCGGTAAATCAATTTATGATGTATTTAATGAAGAGGGCCATCAGCAAGTTTCGTCGCATTTGCATAAATCGGGCATAGAAGGAAACTGCACTTTCGAGATTCTGCGCAAAAAAAGGATAATACCCTCTTCCCCTCCTTAAATAATATGACTGTTGTAAAAGATGAGAATGGAGAGATAATCAGGTGGGTTATAAATGTGATGGATATTTCCGAAGTAAAAACGGTACAGGATAATTTAGTTGAAAGTGAAGAACGCTACCGCTCCCTTACGGAAACATCGCCCAATGCCATTGTTATCCATAGTGGTGGTAAGTTTGAGTATGTTAATGCCGAGGCAGTCCGCTTATTTGGGGCAGAGCATTACAGCCAGCTTATCGGGAAAAAAATTATTGATTTTGTACATGATGACTATAAACCGATTCATCAGGAGCGTGTCCAAACGATCTATAAAAAAAGATGGCGCGTTCCTTTTATAGAGCAAAAACTCGTCCGGTTGGATGGAACGCATGTTGTGGTCGAAGTTGGTGGCGGGCCAATAAATTACAAAGGCAAAGTCGCATCGCAGGCGGTATTACGTGATATAACCGACCGCAAGAAAAACGAGAATGCTTTAAAGAAAATTGCGGAAGCCATCTCGCCGGTCAATGGGCAGGAATTTTTTAGAATACTTGTGACCTACCTTGCCGAAACATTAGAGATGGATTATGCTTTTGTTGGGACCCTATCGCAAAAAAGTACACAAATTGTCGATACGATGGCTGTTTATGCCCATGGCAAACTTACTGAAAATATAAGTTATAACCTCTTGGGCGCACCTTGCGAACATGTAATCGGGAAAATAAGTGCGGTTTATCCTGAAAATGTACAACTTCTTTTTCCGGAAGATCGTTTATTGGTTGAGCTTGGTGTTGATTCTTATGTGGGTGTTTCCCTGTTTGATACGGCAGGCAAGGTGCTCGGGCTTTGTGTGGTAATGCACTCTAAGCCTATGCATAATGTTGAACATGTCAAATCGATCTTAACAATATTTGCCCACCGCGCATCGGTAGAACTTGAACGCCAAAGGATTATTCATAATTTACGGGAATCCGAAAACCAATTTAGGACATTGGTAGAACAAGCGCCATTTAGTATGGTTGTTTTCTCACCCGAGGGCAGGCCACGATTGGTAAACAAGGCCTTTAAAAAACTATGGCATGCATCTGATGAAATAGTGAGTGATTATCTTGAAAACTTCAATATTCTTAAAGATAACCAGGTTTTACAGGCCGGTATAATGCCAATTGTGGAGCGGGGGTTTAACGGGGAAACGGTTACCATGCCGGAGATGGAATATGACCCAAATTTGAACAGAGGGCCGCAGGAGACAACTTTAAGAAAGATTATCGGGCGTGGCTATATTTATCCGGTAAAAGATGAAGATGGCGCTGTACGTGATGTGGTAATGGTGCAGGAAGATGTAACACAGCAAAGGTTGATGGAGCAGGAGCGCAGCAATCTTGAAAAACAATTGCAACATACCCAAAAGCTTAAAAGCCTTGGGGTACTTGCCGGTGGTATCGCCCACGATTTTAATAATATTTTGATGACAATATTGGGAAATGCAGATTTGGCCCTTCTGGAATTATCACCACTTTCCGGTGCAAAACAAAGTATCCTGGAAATTCAGAATGCAGCGCAGAGGGCGGCGGAATTAGCAAAACAAATGTTGGCCTATTCCGGCAAGGGGAAATTTGTTGTCGAGTTTGTGCAAATAAACGAGCTGATAAAAGAAATGGTGACGATGCTGGAAGTTTCTATTTCCAAGAAATGTCTGCTCAAATTTAATTTTAAGCCCGATCTGCCTATTTTTGAAGCGGACGTAACACAGATTAGGCAAGTGGTTATGAACCTGATTACAAATGCCTCGGAGGCCATTGGTGACCGGGAAGGCGTGATAAAAATTACAACGGGCGTCCAGGCCTGTGATAAAAAATACCTGGAATCTTGCTATTTGCCGGAAACCATCGCAGAAGGCGATTATTTATTTTTTGAAGTAAACGATTCCGGATGTGGCATGTCGCAGGAAACGAAAGAAAAATTATTTGATCCGTTTTTTACAACAAAGTTTACGGGGCGTGGGTTGGGCCTTTCGGCAGTTTTAGGGATTGTACGTGGCCATAAAGGGGCAATCCGAATTGAAAGCAAGGTAGGTGAAGGAACAAGCTTTCAGGTTCTTTTTCCGGTAAAAGAAAACAATATGGCCGAAGAAAAGAAAAAGACGACAGGCAAAAATACTTTGAATGATAATGCAAAAGGAACCATTTTAATTGCGGAAGATGAAGAGTCTGTTCTTCTTGTTGCAAAAATAATGTTAGAAAATTTGGGCTACACGATAATTACGGCCATCGATGGAAGAGACGCGCTGCAAAAATATAAAAGTTCTATGGAAAAAATTGATTTGGTTTTGATGGATTTGACCATGCCACACATGGACGGTGTACAGGCATCCAACGCTTTAAGGGAAATTACGCCCGACCTGAAAATAATAATCTCCAGCGGTTATAACGAATTGGAAGTTGTAGAACGTTTTAATGATCACAAACCTGCCGGTTTTATCCAGAAACCTTTTCGCCTGGAAGACCTTGCCAATTTGGTCAAAAGTGTTATGGAAGAATCGTAACCAAGTAAAATCCATTATCAAAATTCTGGGAGGGCCATTTGTTTTAAAGGATACTTTCGCTTAAAACGATGGCATCCGTTTGTAAAAGATTTTTCACTGTTTTACTATGCACGGTTTTGTTCTTGTTCTGAATCGTCGGATACAGAACATCTTTGACGAGAAACTTTATTTCGGAAAAAGAAAATCCCTGATAAGAAATAAAGTCCAACTGGATTAATTACCAGCTCCGGTTTATTATAACCTGAGTTCGATGTTACAGAAAGTTTTAGAAAATGTCATTCTGAAAGAATCTTTTTATGGAAAACCATAAGAAAAGATGCTTACAGCATGACATTAAGGGGCGTTTTCTTTTAAAACCTCGAAGAATTAAGTCCCATTTTCTTATGTCGAACTGACGTTATTTTAGGTTCTCGGGATTGAGGGCTTTCAACTCATCAACTACAAAAATCCCGTCTTTTCTGATTAGTGTGTCGTCAAACCAAATTTCACCCCCACCGTATTCGGCTGTTTGGATGCAAACCATGTCCCAGTGAATATTGGAGCGGTTGCCATTATCGGCATCGTCATAAGCCTGCCCGGGCGTAAAATGGAATGAACCGGCAATCTTCTCATCAAATAAAATATCCAGCATGGGGTCGGTGATATAAGGATTAAAACCGATGGCAAACTCTCCAACATAACGGGCGCCATCGTCCGTATCTAAAATAGCGTTTAATTTATCGGTATTGCTCGATGTTGCCTCTACCACCTGGCCATTCTTAAAGGTTAGGTTTATATCACTAAAAACGGTTCCCTGGTAAATTGTATCGGCCGTATAGCGTATGGTGCCATTGATCGAGTCGCGCACGGGCGCGGTAAAAACTTCGCCGTCTGGAATGTTGTGCGAGCCGGAGCAGGGTATGGCCGGGATATTTTTTATACTAAATTGTAAATCGGTCCCTTTGCCTTTTATGTGGACGCGGTCCGTTTTTTCCATCCATTTTTTTAAATTTTGGGATGCCATGGCCATTTTATCATAATCAAGGGTACACACATCAAAATAAAACTTTTCAAAGGATTCGGTACTTTTCCGTGCTTGCTGCGCCATGGAGGCCGTTGGCCAACGCAGCACACACCATTTTGTTTTTGGGACACGAATTTTAAAATGGACGGGCTTTAGCCAGTGTTCTTCATATAAACCCATCTTTTCTGATGGCACATCCGACATTTCTGAAATGTTATAACTTCCCCGCAGTCCAAAATAAGCCTGAACCTTGTCCATCCTGTAAGATTCAACTTCCGCAATTTGCTGCATGGTTTTGGCGTCTGTATCGCGGATTAGTTCACTTTGTATGCGGTTTTGTTTTATGGTAACCAGTGGCCTGCCGCCTGCATCGCGGATTTTACGTATCAGGGCGATGACCATTTCTTCCGGAATATCAATGGCTTCTATCAGGGCGTTTTCACCGGGTTGTATTTTTGTGGAATGGTTTACAAGGACATCAGCTAATTTTTCATATCGAGGGTCAAACATAGTGTCTCCGGTTTTATATAATTGAAATATTTAAAGGTTTTAAGCGTAAAGGGCACTAAGGCACAAAGCTTTTTCAATCGGGTTACAGGTTTTAAGTTTTTAACCACATCTGTCATAAATAAAAAAGGGTTCATAGCCGATACGCAAGCCCAGGCCACTAATTCACGAATTATTGTTTAAGGGCTTTGTATATGCCCTCTTTTATAGATGTAATTTTTTATCTGCTTTTTTACCAAACTTGGGGTTTGAAATAAAATTACAATAATCGTATCCATAACTTCAATAATTTCAACGAAAAATATCTCTTTTAGTTTAATTTAGGATAGCTGTAGTTTTTAACCTGTAACCTGTTATTGCTCCAGATCTTTCAGTCTTGTAATCATTCAATCCTCAATGCTTTCCCCAGTTTTTCTCCCCGGCAGTGACGCGGATAGGCAACCTGTTTTGCAAAGGTGGGAGAGGGCAGGTGGCATAAGGTGAAAAAACACAGGGTGGATTATAGGCTTTGTTAAAATCTATATACGTTGTTCCGGTAGAATCTACTTTATCGACATACAAAAATCGGCCTGCGCCATAAGTCTCTTCTTCATTTGTTTCATCCGCAAAAATAAGCCAGTATTCGTCATCGTTTTTATCTGCGATGGGATCAAGCCTGTATGTTTTACCATCGATTTCAAAGACCAGCGCACCGGGACAAGGCGAATCTGAAACCTGGCCAAGCACATTGGGGATACGGATTGTTTTAGTAGAATCATAAGGTTCCAGCCGTGCTTTAACCCGCCATTTCGCATCAATAGGAAATTGTTCGATCCCTTTAAATGATTTGAGGTTGGGGTGCTCAGTATCTTTCAGGCGTATCCCATATTTATCTGTACGTTTAATTATGTACCAGATTAATGATCCGTCCGACATGACCTGCATGCCCTTCTGGTTGTCATTTTTTAGAGGCATCGATGTAACCTTGGTACTGTCAATCAAAACATCTACACCCTCATTTATTTTTATGGAAACAAGCGAATCATTTAAAAAGAACGAGCCCATAAATTTAGGGGCCTTAGGCGGAAATATGATCTGATTGGAGCTATCGGAACCAAAAGTATTTTCACCTTCTTCCAGCCAAAACAATCCTGAAAGGGTTAGCCAGCCAGTATTTTTTGTTAAGGCCGTAATTCGTTTTTTATGCCACTCGTTTATGGATTGCGTGTATGCATCCTTATTATTTGTATTACACGCCGTAAATAAAATCAGCACAAATAATATAGTTGCAATGTGGCCGGAAATAGTTTTCATCTTATTCTCCTAAAACGCGTTTTAAAATAGAATTTAAATGATGCATTTGTTTATTGCCCAGTTTTTTTCCTGTTTGTGCAATAAAATAAACGATAAACTCGAGGATGATGGCAATAGGCAAACTCCATAACGCGTGTTGGTTCTTGTCCAGGCTCCATTGCGCCATACCATAAAAAAAGCCAAATAAACCGGTAATACCGATCCCCATATAGAAAAACACAAACATCGTCCAAACGCCCGGGCTTGGCCCAAATAAACCCCTGATCTCCGAGCCTTTCTCATGACTGGAAATATCCAGGCTTAGCTGTGGCGACCAAAAATGCGCCTCTTTTTGAGGTACCCGCAAAACGGCATGGTTGGTTACAACCGAGCCATCGCAAGGGGCTTCTTCATCTTTTATTGTGCTGCATATTTTTTGGATTAATTCGTCGGGTGGCAATTTAGATTCAATTTTAAATCGTGGCCGTAATTCAAGTCCGGACATCTGTTTCCTTTTTATCTGGTGTGGTTGATTAAAAATTTAAAATTATTGTGGGGGGCGGTACCTAAGCTTTTTGTGTGTACCATTGTATTTATTTCCCTTAAAATTACATATAGAACTAAACAGGGGAAATAAATATTTCGCCTAAAAAAAAATTCTACGTGGTTTGTGGGAGGTGTTTTATTTTGTTTTTAACGGCTATTATTATTTATAACATCTTTTAGTTTTTCAATCAGGTCGCTGGCACGATACGGTTTTTGTAAAAATCCGGCCAGGCCTTTTCCCGTAAAATTATTAGTCGCTTCCTGCTCGTTATATCCGCTGGAAAGCAGAACCTTGACATTTTTATCAAGCAGGCGCATTTCCCGGAAGGTTTCTTCGCCACTCATGTGCGGCATGGTCATATCAAGCAAAACGGCTGTGATTGACTTTTTCTCTTTTTTAAATATCTTGATGCCTTCGCGACCATCTGCGGCCGTGATAACTTTAAAGCCTGCTTTTTCAAGGGCCTGCCTGCCCAGTGCACGGATTGTATCTTCGTCGTCAATAATTAAAATGGTACCTTCTGCCTTCCAGGGTTGGGCCTCCTCGGAACCTGTGCTTAGCGGGCTGGCAGTTTTATTGCTACAAGGGAAAAGAACCTTAAACGATGTCCCCTTGCCCGGTTCGGAATAAATTTTAATAGCACCGTTGTGGCCGCGCATAATGCCTAAAACGGCGGCTAATCCAAGGCCACGCCCTGTAAATTTTGTTGTGAAAAATGGGTCAAAAATCTTTGCCTGTGTTTCCTTGTCCATGCCAGAACCGGTATCCGATACTTCAATGTAAACGTATACGCCTTCGGTGAGGTTGTCATTTAAGAAAGTTGTATGTAAATAGGCATCTTTGCATTTCATGGCACCGGTTGTTATGGAGATAATCCCGCTCTTTTTACCAATAGCATCCGATGCGTTCATAATCAGGTTCATAATTACCTGTCTTATTTGGGCCGTATCTACCTCTACGGCGGGCAAATCATCATAAAAATTATACTTTAGCACAACTTTTTTGGAAATGGATGTTACGAGCAGGCTGCCCATTTCTTCGACCACTTCATTTAAGTCCAGGGCTTTCACCACAAATTTGCCTTTACCGGAATAGGCCAATAGTTGGCGGCATAAATCGGCAGCACGGATGGAAGAGGTTTCGATACGTTTTAGATTGGCCAAAGCCGGGGATGTTTTTGGCAGTTCAAGTTCGGCCAGGCCAACATTGCCCAAAATGCCAGTTAATAAATTGTTAAAATCATGTGCAATACCACCGGAAAGCACCCCGAGGCTTTTTAATTTTTGAGTATGCTGGATCTGGGCCTCGAGTTTCACCCGTTCTTCTTCGGCTTGTTTACGCGCGCTGATATCCTGAGCAAAGGCAATCATAGCATCTTGTCCAAAATAAATCCCACGCTTAAGCCGGACTTCCTTCGGGAAGATTTCGCCATTTTTACGTATTCCCCAAAATTCAAAACTTTGTGGCTGGCCTTCAACGGTTTTTTGTATCAGTTTGCCCACATGTTCCAAATCGTTTTTACCCGGGGCCGAAAGTATTGCGGGGCTTTTTCCTATCAGATAAGACCGGGAGTAGCCATATATTTTTTCCACAGTTTTGTTGACATCCAAAAATTTACCTTCAAAATTCTGGATATAGATAGCGTCTGTGGCATTGTCAAATAACCCCCGATAGCTTTTTTCAGAAATTTTTAAAGTGTCCTCTGCTTTTTTACGCTCGGTAATATCTTGTGCAAAGGCAATTATTACTTTTTTTCCAAAATAGTTGCCCAGGCTTAGATGTACTTCCATAGGGAAAACAAAACCGCTTTTGTTTTTGCCCCAAAACTCGAATGTAGGTGAACCACCTTTAAAAGCACTTTCGATATGTGAGCTGACTTTTTCCATATCGTTTTTATCCGGTGCAGAAACGATTTCGGGCGTATTGCCAATTAGGTAGTCTTTTTTATAGCCATACATTTTTTCGGCGCTTTTGTTTACATCCAAAAATACCGAGTTTTGATCTAATATATAGATGGCTTCAGTGGCATTATCAAAAAGCCCCCGATAACTTTCTTCAGAGACCTTTAACTCACGTTCAATTTCCACTTGCTCAGAAATATCATTAAAATTAACAACTATTGCTGAAACACTGGGATTCTCCAACAGGTTTGTCATGGTTGTGTTTAACCAGACAATCTCTCTTTTTTTATTAAAAGAACGGATGTTAAAATTGCTGCTTTTCCCTGGAGAGGTCATAATTGTTTTAAATTTTTTACTTGCTAAAGCTTTGTCTTTATTATAGATCAGATCGAAACTGGAGGTGTTGATAAGTGCTTTGGGGGCATAGCCCAAAATCTTTTTAACTGCCGGGCTGATATATTTAATTATACCGTCTTTATTATACAGTGCAAAACAATCATGGCTGTTTTCAATAAGTGACCGGAAATGTTCTTCGCTTGCCCTAAGGGCTTTCTCTGCCTCAAACTGTTTTGTGATGTCGATTAAATATCCGCGGAGTTTTTGTAGTTTCCCTTTACTATCAAAAATCCCTGTTACATTTTCAGTAATAAAAATTGGTTCGCCACTCACCTTTTTCATTTCAAGGATAATATTTTTAAGCTTTTTTTCTTTTTTTATGCGGCTGATAAATTTATTGCGCCCTTTATCTTTTGAATAAAGGTTTTTGAGGTCAAAATTTTGTGTTTCACCAAGATTTTTAAAACCGAAGATTTCCATGAAAGCAGGGTTACAATCTAAAATTTTGCCATCAACCGATGTCAGATAGTCGCCGGTCAGGTCATCCATAAAAAAGCTACGGTATTTTTCTTCACTGTGTTGCAACGCCTCTTCGTTTTGCTTACGGTTAGTTAAGATTACAATTTGGTTACCAATTGTTTGTGCCAATTGTAAATCGGTTTTATCCATCACGTGTTCTTGTTCGGAATAAAGCATAAATTTCCCAACTACATGTCCGTTACTAATAAGCGGGATAAATGCCATAGCAATAATTTTTTCTTCTTTAAACAGATTGCCATATTTTTTTAAACTTGCATCGTTGGTAATATTACAGAGGCAAAAGGGTTTTGGGTTTTTGTCTTTTGGAGTCCATGGCGAATGGCCGGTAACAGCTTTACGGTATTTTGCAGAAATCCCACGCCATGCTTTAAAGCGCATTACGCCCATTTCGTCAAACATAAGGATGGAGGCCCGCTTGATTCCAAAAATTTTATTAAATGAGTCGAATGCCAATTCATAAATTTTTTCGATGGGTTTATTGCTGTTAACGGCATTGGTAATTTTAAAGACTTCTTCCGATTCGGTAAGTTTGCGGATTATTTGTTTCTCCGCCATTTTACGCTCTGTAATATCTACGTTTACAGCAAGCACGCCTGTTACTTTTTTACTGTCTTTGTCGTAAAGGGGATGTCCGGCACGCAGTATATTAATTTGTGAGCCATCCTTTCGGATCATGGTGATTTAGCCGATTTGTGGCTTACCTTTTAATACTTCTGGAAATTTTTGTTTGTAAACCTCAAAATCATTTTGATCAAATATTTCAGTTAAGTGTTTGCCAACTAGTTCTTCTTTATTATATCCCAGCATGTTGGCTGTACTTTGGCTGCATTCTAAGATCGTGCCTTTAGTATCTAATACTTCACCACCGTATGGTAATTTATCAAAAAGGCGCCTATATTGGTTTTCACTTTCGCGTAATATTTCTTCCGATCTTTTTTGTTCGGTTATATCCTCCGCGATACTTAAAATACCAAATTCCCCATCGGGGAGTTTAATACGTTTTTCGTTAAGCTTTATAACACAGGGTGTACCATCTTTTTGTATTGCATTTACCTCGTGCATTAGCTGGTGCCCCTTAATGATCTTTGCTACATGGGCATCGGTCTCTTTTTTTCTTGATTTTGGAGGCGCCAATACCGAAACATGTTTGCCGATAAGCTCATCGCGTGTGTATTGCCGGGTTTTTGTAAATGCAGGGTTTATATCCAGTATATGGCCATTTTTATCTTCAAGTAAAATAGCTGTTGGCGAAAGTTCAAATAAATTTCGATAAAGTTCTTCACGTTCTTTTAAGGCCTGCTCGGCTTTCTTTTGGCGGTCGATATCTTTAACCAGCGCCAAAACACGTTCTTTGCCACCAATATTTGCATGCTTAAGCTCAACATTTGTCCAAAATAATTTTCCCGACTTTGCCTTTGCCAACCACTCAAAAGTCTGTGGGCCGATGTTAATAGTTTTGTAAATCCACGCTCTTATTTCTTTTTCAGAAAAGGGGCTTTTGCCAGAACTAAGCTCAACTACAGATAGCTTCATCATTTCTTCATATTCATAACCGTACATTTTTAAAACGGCATTATTTATATCTAAAATTTGCCCGGTTTCCTTATCATGGATAAAAATCCCCTCGTTGGTGGTGTTGAAAATATTGTGATAATTTTCTTCGGCTTGTTTCTCTTTGGTAACAATACGCCCACTGCCAACAGTGCCGATAATCTTGTTTTCGTCATCAAAAATTGGCGCTTTGTGAACATCCAAAAAGAGAAATTCGCCCTTTACATTGCCGTATTCATCAAATTGTTGGGGCTTGCCCGATTTTAAAACGATTGAATCTGTGTCCCGGCAAATTTCACCAAAAGTGTGCCATTCCTTATTTTCCGGGTGGGCTAAGCGTTCGCGCTCGGCAAAAAACATATCTGTTTTCCCGATGGGCTCATATACATCTGTTGCGTTTAATAAAACGTCGCAGATAGCCTTATTTACAAACACATACTCGTTGTTGGTGTTTTTGGCCCACAATAAATCTGTAGTATTGTCCGACATCAGTCGGAACAGTTCTACAGGGTCGTTACCCGATAATGGTTGTTGCAACTTTTTCCTGGTAGCTTTAAGTTCTTGCACTTCCTTTTTTAATGAAGAAATCTGATCCTGAAGTTTAAGAAAATCCATGTTTTTGGCTGATTGATTTGCCATATTCATTTCCTTGGATTGGAATTAAAATAAATCGCAGATTTAGGATAATATAGTATTTAGAACGAATTCAACAAAAATATTATTCGTTCTTATTATTGAAATATATCAGGCTCTTATGATAATTAAATCTATCGTCGTATTAATTTTTGTTTACCTTATTTATGCGGGGATATTTTTTTTTCTGCAAAGAAAATTAATCTATCCAACTTCCGTGATCCCCTATTCTGAACTTCAGGTTAAAGACGGATTGTATGAAAAATATTTTATTCAAGCCGCGGAAGGCCGGGTTGAAGCATTGTTTTTTCCGGCAAAAAACATGGAAGGACAGCCCCAACCCTTATTGATAATTGCCCATGGTAATGCCTCATTAATAGATTTTTGGACGGACCTGTTGGACAATCCGCTTGAAATGGGCTTTAATGTTTTACTGGTAGAATATCCCGGTTATGGGCGATCGACCGGTACGCCAAGTCAGGAATCAATTACCGACGTTTTTATAAAAGCTTATGATCAATTTGCAAGGGATGAACGTGTTGACAAAAAGCGTATCGTTTTTTTGGGGCGATCGCTGGGCGGTGGCGTAGTCTGTTCGTTGGCAAAGCAGCGGGAGCCGGCCGCAATGATACTTTCTTCAACATTCAGCTCGGTCCGTTCTTTTACAGGCCAGTATTTTTTACCCGGATTTTTAGCACGCGACCCTTACGATAATCTTACCGTAATAAAAGATTATACCGGCCCGTTAATGCTGGTACATGGCACGGCAGACAAAACAATCCCAATTGCACATAGTAAAAAATTAAAATCTGTTCATCCACATGCTTTTTGGCTAACTTATAATACGGATCATAACAACACACCACCAAACTGGAACAATTTTTGGAGCGAGGTAAATAGTTTCCTAATCCAGGCCGGTATATTTTAAAATGAGGTTTAGATGAGATTTTTAATAATATTGCTTACCCTTTTTATCCTTTCTTGTACAAAAAACTATACTGTCCGTCCGATCGATTTGGGAAAAGAAATGACAGGTCACAGGTTACAAATTTCCGGGATGGCCTGGCATGGCGAGAAGCTTGTACTTTTAACACAAATCCCTACAGATTTTAACTCCACTTTTAATTATGTCAATAAGGGTGAGATATTAAATTACTTAAAAGACGATAGTTCAAAAATAAATGTGCACAAAATTTATCTGGACGACCGGGCCGTATGTGAGGTTTTAGAAAGTGAGAATGAGTACGAAGCCATTGTCTTTAAGGGTGATGATGTTTATATGACTATTGAACGTGACTGGCGCAACGAGATGGAATCCTGGATTGTAAAGGGAGAGATTAATGACAATGACAGCCTTGTTTTGGATGCCGCAACACTTAAAAGAATTCCAATCCCTAAAAAAATAATTAGTGAAATGGCCTGTGAAACACTTACAATTATTGGTGATTCGGTCTATGCATTTTATGAAGCGAATGGCGCTAATTTAAATAATCCTGCTTATTGTTTCCGCTTCGATTTTGATTTACAAGAAGTGGTAAAAATACAAATGGATTATATTGAGTACCGGATTACAGATGCAACTAGGACGGATGGAAATAATAAATTTTGGGTTATAAATAATTTTTATAAAGGTGATTTAGATCAGTTGGACCTTGCTGAAGATGACTTATTGCCAGCAACCCGTGGCTCAAAAGAAAATGAAGTAAAAAGATTAATTCAATTAGAATTACAAGATGGAAAGATAAAGATTGCCGATAAAAATACGGTATTGTTACCCCCCGAAAACTGGAACTGGGAAGCGCTTGCCCGGCTTGATAACATGGGCTTTTTAATTAGTAACGATACCTATGCGCCTAAGGGCAAAAGGACTCTTTTAGGATTTATTGCAAAAGAGATCGAATGAGCAAACCGTTTTACCTGGCCCTTAAAAGCCGAACGGGCATCCGTGTTTTTGAGAATCCGGAAAAAGTCTACAAAATTGATACAGCAGGGCAGGTCATCCCGACTTTGCAGGCGTTGGATGCACACCTGAATCATGGAAAATATATTGCCGGTTTTTTGAGTTACGAAGCTGCCGCGGGTATTGATCCAGCCATGAAATGCCACACCTCCTCCAATTTCCCCCAACTTTTATTTGGCGTGTTTAACGGCTATACCGAGCATAAAAAATTTAATCCTCAACAGGCGGATTATAAAATTGGCACGTGGTCGCCGTCTCAAAAAAGAGATTATTACAATAAAAATATAGACAAAATAAAATCCCACATAGCTGCCGGGGAAACCTATCAGGTAAATTACACCATGCGGTTAAGTGCATCATTTCAAGGTGATGCACGTACATTTTTTTCGGATTTAAGCCGTTGCCAACACGCGGATTATGCCGCTTACACAGAGTTTGATAATTATGCACTTTGCTCGGTCTCACCCGAATTGTTTTTTAAGCTCGATGGGGATTTACTCTTTTGCAAACCGATGAAAGGCACCGCTGCACGTGGCCTTAGCTATCAGGATGATTTGGATCAGCAAAAATATCTTCGGCAATCCCCAAAAGAACAGGCCGAAAATTTGATGATTGTCGATATGATCCGTAATGACATGGGCAGGATATGTAAAGCCGGATCGGTAAAAGTGTCCAGTCTTTTTGAAACCGGGCGTTACCCAACTGTCTGGCAAATGACATCGGATGTTCAAGGCGAAACGTCTGCTTCCTTCTCCGAGATTATCAGGGCCCTTTTCCCCTGTGCCTCGGTTACCGGTGCGCCAAAAGTAAGTACGATGAAAATAATCAACCAACTGGAGCAAACGCCACGAAATATTTATACCGGCGGCATCGGTTATTTTGGCCCGGACAGGGATGCGCAATTTAATGTGGCTATCCGTACGGTTTTGATTGATCTAAAAAATGGCGAGGCAGAATATGGTGTAGGTGGTGGCATCGTGTGGGACTCAGTAGATAAAAATGAATATGAAGAATGCCGTGTTAAAGCGCGCGTATTGACTGAGAAACAGAGGGACTTTAAAGTTTTAGAGACTGTTTTGTGGAATAAAAAAGACGGCTTTTTCTTGCTGGACTATCATCTAAAAAGACTTGCACAAAGTGCTGAATATTTTTTGTTTACTTTTAAACGTGAAGCTGTTTTGGAGAAATTGCATGAATTAGATTTTAACGAAAATGAAAATCTTAAAATCAGGATTCTAACAGAGCGAAACGGTAAGCTACACATAGAAAGCCAGGCGATTCAATTAAATAACCAGAAAAAAATAAGTGTAGGTGTGGCCGATTATCCCATTAAAAAAGAAGATATTTTTTTGTACCATAAAACGACTTTCCGAGAAGTATACAAACAGGCTGTCGAACAAGCCGGCGAGAAGCAACTGGATGATGTCTTACTCTGGAATGAACAGGGCGAAATGACGGAATCGACAATCGGGAATTTGGTTGTAAAAAAGGGCGGTACATTTTATACACCGCCGATTAGGTGCGGTCTACTAAACGGTACGTTTCGACAATATTTAATTGCTTTGGGCAAATTACAGGAAAAGATTATTTTAAAAGACGAACTTGAAAATTATGAAGAAATATATCGCATAAACTCTGTCCGCAAATGGCAAAAAGTTGTACTTTACAAATAAAAATTACAATCTTTGCCCCCTTGGTTGAAAGATTCTTCAAGCCTAAAATATGGTGTGTGATTATTGAAGAAAAAACTGAGATATAGTTTCACGCAGAGATAATAGAAAAGATGTGTATTTTGAAAATAATATTAATTTAAAAACCAAACAGGTTTTTATAAAAGAGGGGGAAAAATGGTGAATAGGAAGAGCATTATCAAAATTGTTTTAACAGCACTTCTATTACTAAGTTGTGCCGGGACGAAAAACATAAAAAAACTTATGCCGGAAATTATTTCCAAAGAACAGTGGGGAGGTAAGAAACATTTTGCAGAAATGCCCGAACATACTATCTCCAAAATAACCATCCACCATGGTGGCGTGGAAGTTAAGCCCGACAAAGACCCGGTACAGTATATGCAAAACCTGCAACGCTTCAGCATGGAAGAAAAAAAATGGATGGATATTCCGTATCATTATTCCATAGATTTACAAGGAAAAATCTACGTGTGCCGTCCAATTCAATATCCGGGTGACACAAACACAGAATACGATCCGACCGGGCATGCCTTGATCAATGTGATCGGGAATTATGAAATCCAGAAAATCTCTGAGGTGCAATTGCAGGCCATTGTAAAATTAACAGCGTGGTTGGCGGCCAAATATAATGTGCCGGTTAAAGATATTGCCGGGCATAAAGATTATTCCAAAATGACTGTTTGTCCCGGAGAGGATTTATATAAATATTTACAGGATGGAACAATACAAAAACGGGTTTCTGAAGTGTTAACTCAGATAAAATAGAATTTAAAAAAGAGAGATTGCTATGAAAAATGTTCTACTCATAATCATGTTTACTCAATCAATATTTTTCCAATTATCCTTTGCAAATCCAACAGGAGAAAATATGGGCGGGTTTATAATCCCAAAACCTCAGGTTTTTAATCAGGGGGAAGGCACATTCTTACTAAATGCCGAGATGAAAATTGTTTCAGATAAAACTTTTGAGCACGAAGCAGAAATCCTAAAAAGCTATCTGCAGGAGAACTTGCAGCTGAAAAGTGCCATCGAAATTTCAAACAACCTTGCAACAAAATCGATAAATATTATTGCTTACAAGGATGGAGTTGAAATCAGCAACCTGTTAAAAAAGCATGGCCTGCAATTTACCGAAACCATGCGGGATGAAGGCTATGTTTTAATTGTGGAAAAGGAACAAATTAGTCTGATCGCCGCTACAGGGCAGGGCGCTTTTTATGCCGTGCAAACCCTGCGTGCCCTTATAAAAAAACATGGAAAAACCATCCCCGCCGTTGCCATACAAGATTGGCCGGATATGAAAATGCGCGGTATAACCGATGATTTTAGCCGTGGCCAGGTCTCCACAATGGCAAATTTTAAAAAGATAATCCGGTTTTTGGCCGAGCATAAAATGAATGTTTACATGCCCTATATGGAAGATTTGTTTGTCCTTAAAAGCTATCCGACAATCGGCGTTAAACGTGGCGCTATGACAGCCGACGAATGGATTGATCTGCAGGATTATGCCGAGGGGCTTCATGTGGAAATTATTCCCATCTTCCAAACATTGGGGCATTATGAAAACATTTTAATCCAACCGGAATTTATGGATATGGCCGAGTTTCCGGGAGCCGCATCCCTAAATATAAACTCGGAGAAAACCTACCCGTTTTTAGAGAAGGCCCTGGCAGAAATAATCCCAGTTTTTCGCAGTAAGTATTTTCATATTGGCGCAGACGAATCCTGGGATGTGGGGCGTTTTGCCACTAAAGCCGATGCCAACCGCATTGGGAAAGGAAGCCTGCACGCACGTCACTATCGCCGGGTTTTTGATATGGTTAAAAAATATGGCAAACAGGTGATGATGTACGGCGATATTGTTTTGCAACATCCGGAAATCCTGAACGAAATCCCTGATGATGTAATCATGTTCGATTGGCATTATTACCCGCGAGGGAATTATAAATCAACCGAAACTTTTTCCAAGGCCGGCCAGCCGTTTGTCGTTTCTGCCGGGGTGCACAACTGGCGAAACTTTTTTCCAAACTATACCAACGCCCTTTCCAATATCCGCCACTTAACGCGTGATGGCCATAAAAACGGAGCGATCGGTTCCATCACTTCCAACTGGGGCGATTATGGCGCAATGAACCTGCGCGAGCTTATCTATTATCCGCATACCTATTCTGCCGCGGTTAGCTGGAATGTGGAAGGGACAGATTTTAAAGAATTTGACCAGGCTTTTTATTTTGACTTTTTTGGTGATGATGACCCGGCTTATGCCCTTGTTTTTGATGCGCTTAACAACCTGATTCAACATGAAGAGTGGCTGACCATGGTCGGCCATCCTTTTTATCCGCTTCCCGAAAATAAAATAAAACAATTGCGGCAAGCGGCAGAAATGGATCGGTTTGCCAGCCAAATAATCCGCCAAATTGAGCGGTTAAAACCAACACAAAACGCGGATAACCTGGATTATTTTAAATTAAGCGCAGCATTTTACGGATGGTATGGACGTTTGGCCGCTTTAAAAATTGCCATGGCCGAACTTGACTTGGATTTAACTGTGGATAAAACAGAGGGTGCAAAAAAATTACGCCTGGATGCGATCAACCTGGCGCTGGCGCTTAATAAACTGAACAAGGAATATGCCCGGCTCTGGAAAAGGGAAAACAGGCCGGATAATTTACAGCGAATGACGGAATTATGGGACCGTGTGGAAAAATATCTGCTTATTAAGGCCGATGAAATCTTAGCGGGCAATTTAAGTTTTAACGGGCAGCTTGGCACACCCTTTATAACTTTTCCCTACCAGGATGAAAAATCTTCCGTACCTTCAACTTACTTGCGCCAAAGTTTTAATCTTAAAAAAATACCCCAAAAAGCCATGGTGCAGATGATTGCAAACTCCCATGGACAGCTGTGGCTAAACGGGAAAAAAGTTGGCGCGTCGTATGCCCGTAAATCACTCTCTGCATTGGTAGAAAAGGAGCGTGTGAAAGATTGGGACGTTACCAAATTTTTAAAAAAAGGGCAAAATGTGATTGCCGTAAAAGTGCAAAATTATACCAGCGGCCTGGCATCGGCAAATATTTGGCTGCAGGTAAAAACAAACAAGGGCTGGCAAAATCCAATTACAGCAGATGTGTATTGGAAGGCGGCCAATAAGGAATTTAAGGGGTGGGAAAAGGGCAATTTTGATGACAGCCACTGGCCAAACGCCATGGATGCCAAACGTAACTGGATTATCAGTAAGCCGTATTTTGAGTACGAACTGCCCAGCCGGATTGAGTTTTACAGCGGGCGGGGAAAGTAGGCCGTTCAGCTTAGCAAGGGTTAAATATGGATAGATATTGTTAATAGATATATCCATTTTGCCTTAATAATCTGGTACGTGGTTTCGGTTTTACGGTTAGATTAGGCAATACTCAATGTTTCTTTTTGATTTTTAGTAAGGTATTGTATATACTACCAGCATGGAAATCTTCAAGATTGTGATCGATACAAATGTTATCTTTTCTGGTTTGTTTTCAAGTCGCGGAAAATCGTATGAGTTACTCCAGTTAATTGGAGATGAGAATATTGATATTTCTATTTCTATTGCCTTAATATTGGAATATGAAGATGTCCTTAAAAGAAATATAAAGAAGTTAGGATTTAATAAATCGGACATCACAAACTTTCTGGATTATATTTGCTCGGTAGCGAGTAAAAGAAAAATTTATTTCTTATGGAGACCATTTCTAAAGGACATAAAAGATGATATGGTCTTAGAAGTAGCTGTCGAGTCAGAAAGTAAATATATAATTACACATAATTTGAAAGATTTTCGGGGTGTAGAGGCATTTGGAATAAAAGCTTGTTCACCAAAAGATTTTCTAAAAATTAAGGAGAGAATAAAATGAGTACTTTGAGTATAAGAATCCCAGAATCTTTGCATCGACGTGTAAAAGTACTTGCATCTGAAGACAATATATCGATAAATCAATTTATAGCATCAGCCTTGGCCGAGAAGCTTTCTGCAATTGATACTGAAAATTATTTAGAAGAAAGGGCTAAGCGTGGCAGCCGTAAAAAATACTTAAAAGTTTTAGCAAAAGTTAAGGATCGTGAGCCTGTGGAAGGAGATCAATAATTATTTATAATTTGGGGAGTTAGTTACCGAAAGTTTTATTGGTTAAAATACAATATAAAAAGGATTGGATTTACTTAGTGTGAATTTATTAACTTAGCAAGTTCAGTTTATTTAAAATTTAGAGGAGTGAAAATGTCCGATTTAAAAGCAATTTTTGATACAAGCAAAGGGGAAATAAATATTACCCTTTATGCCGATAAAGTACCGTACACGGTTGCTAACTTTGCCAATCTTGTGGAACGCGGCTATTATGATGGTTTGATTTTTCACCGTGTGATTGCCGATTTTATGGTTCAGGGCGGATGTCCGGATGGCACCGGGCGTAGTGGCCCCGGCTATATGTTTGATGACGAGTTTGATTCATCGTTGGTACACGACCGGCATGGAATCCTCTCAATGGCCAATGCAGGCCCCGGGACCAATGGCAGCCAGTTTTTTATCACACACGGCGCGACACCCTGGCTGGATGGAAAACACACGGTTTTCGGCTGTGTGGTTTTGGATGATGACCAAAAAGTAGTGGATGCCATCGAGCAGGATGATGAGATCAACTCCATTAAAATTGAAGGCGACACAAAATCTTTGTTTGAAAAAACCAAAGATAAATTAAAAGAATGGAATGAAATTCTGGATCAGAAATTTTCCAGAAAATAATTTGGCAACTTCAAATTAAAGCGGGGTTAATTGCCCCGCTTTTTTTATAATCTCTTCTTTACGCCACACGTATTTACATTTTTGTCCTACCGCAGCGGATTGCCATTTTCCCATTTGCAGGTTTGCCGCTTAAATTCTATTTTGATTGTATTGTGCAATCACAGGTTTTTAATGAATAAATATATTTTTAGGCGCATTGTTTTGCGTTGCTTTTTATTTATCCTTCTCTTTATTAGTGCTCCTTTGTCCGCGCAGGAAAATATAAGGTTCCACCATTTAACGGTGAGCGACGGGCTTTCCCAAAATACAATCAACGCTGTGCTCTAAGATAGCAGGTGCTTTATGTGGTTTGGGACGCAAGACGGGCTAAACCGCTATGACGGATACGAGTTTAGGGTGTTCCGTCACAATGTGGCCGATTCTGCCAGCCTGGGCGCTAATTGGATATGGTCGATCCGCGAAGACAGCAGCGGACATATTTGGGTGTCAACATTTGGCGGCGGGCTCTCACGTTTCGACCGCGACACAGAAAAATTTACGACTTTCAAAAACAACGTTAATGATCCCAAAAGCATCAGCCATAATACGGTATGGGATTTTATTGAACATCCAAAAGGGACATTTTGGGTGGCCACCAATAATGGTTTAAACCGCCTGTATCTAAAAAAAAATAAAACATCCCACAAGATTATCGATGCGCGTTTTGAATATATTTTTCATGATTCCACCAATAATAATATTTTTAGGATTATAAAGGCACGCGGTGATTTTTTATGGCTGACCGCGCCTTTTGGTTTATACCGCTTCGAAATAAGTACCAACAAATTTACTTTTTATGATCTAACCCCCAACACGCATATTTTTGACCGCTACCTGGGAAGCGCAAGCCCGACAAACCCAAATCATCTATGGATTTCTTCCGGCAGTGGTTTGTTCCGGTTCAATACCCAAACAAAAGAAGTTAAACTTTTTTCTGACTATGAACAGGACGATAAGAAGCGTATTATAAATAACAGGATTGTCTCTGTTCTGGAAGATAAGGACAGCGTGCTCTGGGTTGGGACGGCCACACAACTTAGTTTAATCTACCCTTCGGGAAAAACCGTACAGATAAAAAAAGACCCTTACAATCCAAATAGTTTAGGCGACGATTATATCTCGAGTATTTATCAGGACCGCAATGGGCTGGTTTGGCTGGGCACGCGTGGCGGAATAGATTATTACCGTCCCCTCGCACAAAAATTTAAACACGTCCATCACCAGGCCAATAACCCGAATTCTTTAAGCAGTTCAAGCATAATCAGTTTAACGGAGGATTCTTTTGGTGATTTGTGGATTGGCACCAATGACGGTTTGGATCGCTATAATCCACGGACCGAAAAATATGATCATTATTTTGAAAATAGGTCAGAATCCACTGCCGGGCCATCTTCAAGCTACATTTTATCCGTGCTTGAAGATTCTGAAAAAAATATTTGGATTGGTACACGTGGCGGCGGTGTGTGCCGGTGGAACAGAAAAACGGGCAAATTTAAAAATTATGTGGATAGAAATTTGCCGGGCATCAGTACCGGCGTTGTATTAAATATTATTGAAGATTGGAATAATAATATCTGGTTAGGGACCAATGGGGCGGGGCTGCATTTATATGATCGTGCAAACGATACGTTTGTCCCGATTCCATGGAATATAAAAAACCCCACAAATGAGATGAACGATCTTTCTGTATTTGCCCTTTTTATTGATAGCAAAAAGAATTTTTTTGTGGGGACGGCAGCAGGCGGCGTAAATGTTTTTAATCCTGAAGAGCGTACTTTTTTGCACTTGGTAAACGATCCTAAAAATAAATCCAGCCTTTCAAATAACCGGGTGATCAGTTTTATAGAGACAAAATCCGGGGCGATTTGGGTCGGTACGGCCCAGGGCCTCAACAAAATGACCGTTGATGAAGATAAAACGGGTGTTGCAAAATATACGTTCAGGCAATACCTGGCATCCGATGGCCTGCCAAATGAAGTGATTTATGGCATCCTTGAGGATGATTTGGGGTATTTGTGGGTAAGTACAAATAATGGCATTGCAAAAATTGATGTGTCTGAAGAAGATATTAAGGTGCAAAACTTTACTGTGGATGACGGATTGCAAAACAGTGAGTTTAACCAAAATGCCCTAAAGGACAGTAGGGGGCTGATGTATTTTGGCGGGATAAATGGCTATAATGTTTTTGACCCGCTAACAATAAAACTAAACGGTCATCGCCCGCCCGTAAGGCTTACCCATCTTAAAATTCTGGACAAAGAAGTTTTGCCTTCCCCGCAGCCGGGCGCTATTCTGCAAAAAAGTATCACCGAAACAAAAAAAATTATTTTGCCCTGGAAGGCAAATGTGTTCTCACTGGAGTTTTCTGCTTTGGATTTAACGACACCGGAGAAAAACCAATACGCCTATAAGATGGACGGCTTTGATAAAGATTGGATTTATTCCGGTACGCGCCGCTATGTTACCTACACCAATTTAGATGCCGGAGATTATATTTTCCGTGTAAAAGCCTCTAATAATGATGGCGCCTGGAACGAAGAAGGCACGGCCCTGGAAATTTCCATAACGCCGCCACCCTGGAAAACCTGGTGGGCTTATGCGCTCTATCTTTTAATTTTTAGTGGATTGATCGGTGGATACATCCGTTTTAAAATAAATGAAAAAGACAAAGAGCTGGAAACTTTTGCGCGTATTGAACGGGCAAAGTCCGAAGAACGTGACAGGGTGCGAAAAAAAGCATCAGTCGATTTTCATGATGAGGCCGGCAACCTGATTACAAAAATCGCCCTCTTTGTGGAGCTTACAAAACGAAAGTTGACAGATAAGACAGAAGCGATGGCCTATCTTGAAAAAATTGAGGAGAACACAAAACAACTCTCCGGTGGCATGCGCGATTTTATCTGGGCGCTTGATCCGGGCAAAGACAACCTGATGGAAACCCTGTCGCGTCTGGAAGATTTTGGAAACTCTATGTTCGAGTACAGCGAAATTAATTTTAGGGTCTTAGGACTTAGAAAAGGGTTTCAGGATAAAAACCTGGCCATAGATGACCGCCGTTCCATTTTGTTGATTTTTAAAGAGGCCATGAATAATTGCCTAAAATATTCACGCGCCAGTGAGGTTTATCTGAAAATTGTATTGCAAGGCCAGCTTTTAAAAATTGAGCTTTCTGACAATGGCGCCGGTTTCGATTTGAAGGAAACCAGCGCAGGATATGGGCTTCAAAATATGCGTAACCGGGCAAAAAAGATTGGCGCAGAGCTGACAATCTTTTCTCTTATAAAATCCGGCACAAAAGTTTTGCTCTCTCTAAATCTTGAGAAAAAAAATGGGGCATAGTTTGTTATTTTAATATACCGCAAATGGGTGATTGAATGCCGCGCCATTTAATGGGACATTCCTACTATGAATGATGAAATAAAAGTGGCCATTATAGAAGACGATAATGAAATCCGTCAACTTATGACGCTGATTATCGACAGTTCGCCGGGCTTTTCGTGCGGGCAGTCTTTTAGTAGTTGCGAATCTGCAATGGACGATTTGCAGAGTTCGCCACCGCATGTGGTATTGATGGACATCGATTTGCCGGGGATGTCGGGTATTGAAGGTGTGAAATGCCTCAAAGAGAAACTTTTGGAGACCGATTGTTTAATGTTGACGGTACAGGATGATGACGAGTCAATTTTTAATTCCATTTGCGTTGGGGCAACCGGTTATTTATTAAAAGACACCCCGCCAACCGAAATATTAAAGGCTATCGAGGAAGTTCACAAAGGTGGTTCGCCTATGACGGCAAGCATCGCGCGGCGGATAGTAAGTTCTTTTAACACCCAAAAAGAATCCCCGCTTTCTGTGCGCGAACAGGAAATTTTACGCCATTTATGTGACGGTGAAAATTATAAGATAATTGCCGAAAAGCTCCATATCAGTGGGCACACCGTCCGTTCCCATTTTAAAAATATATATAAAAAGCTGCATGTTAGCACCCGTGCCGAAGCGGTAAAAAAAGCGATAAACGACAAACTTATTTAATCTTAAGATTAGCCTAAACCAGCGCCATATTTAATAGGTGTCTATTTTAATTTCCTCATTTTATTTTTGTTTTTTTTAACCTTTTTCCCTTTCATAATCTGCAATTTTCATTCCTCTATTATTTCAATCTTAAAGTCTTTCACTCTTCAAATCTTACAATTTAAAAATACCGCACACGGGCGATTGTCCTTCCCATTACTTTAGCGTTAATTAATCCAAGCCAACTGAATAAATTTTAATACACCAAAAAACAATCACAAAAAGGAGAATGTGATGAGACGAATATTTTTGATATTGATAAGCTTAGGATTAATGCTTGCTTTTAATGGCTGTAGTGAGAGTAATGGCAGCAGCACCGGTCCGGACGATGATAACACGACAGGTTCATATCTAAGTTTTGAGAGTTGGAGCGGGTCAGAACCGATAAACTGGACAACTTCCAATGTGCCCAATTTATATTCCAATGTCACAAAATCTGATGATGCCCAGGCAGGGTCGTATGCGGCGAAATGTGAAATTATCTCGTACCAAGGCGTGCCATTAAATGCCTCAATAACCTCCGGTGATGTAACCATGCCCTATTTTGAAATTGATCAGGCTGTGTCCAAAGTTAAATTTTACTATAAGTTTTTTCCGCAAATACAGGGGGAAAGCATCTTAGTCCAGATTTCCCTCTACGGTGATTATCCCAGCGGATTGCTTGGGTTTGAATCATTTAAAATAGATCAGGCGGCAAGCAGTTATACAATGTATACCGTGGAAATGGCGCCAACGGCTTCGACACCAAAAAAGATTCAAATTTCTTTTGCCTCAGTGGGGACGCAAATCGGGACGTATTTTATCATCGACAATTTTTCTTGGGAATAGTTTAGGAAAGATGAAAAGCCGGACCCTCGTAAATACAAATACATATTGTGGAGATTTAAATTATGAAAAAATATTTGATTTTTTTGGCGATGATTGTTGTCATTCCGACAATAGCGTTAGCCCAAAATGGAATATTGAACGGTGGGTTTGAAGACTGGGCAAATGGAAAACCGGATCACTGGCTAACATCAAATATACCTAGTTTTATAACCGACCTATCACAAACATCGGACGCCAATTCGGGTAGTTATGCCATAAAAGGCGAAGTAATAGAGGTAACCCAGAATGCCTTTAGTGAACCCGGAATATTCTCCGGAAAGGACAACACAATCTTTGAAAACCCTTTTATAGTTGATAAAAACTATGAAAAGTTTACAGGTTATTACAAATATTCACTTGGCAATCCTGATTCCGTTGCCGGACGGCTGGAAGTTTCGGTGGTGCTTAACAATAACACGGAAGGCAGAAGGGTAGCGATCGCGGAAATGGAACTACCGCTTGCTGGGGATTACACCTATTTTGAGATACCGTTTGTATATGATGAACCCACGGGCCTTATAGCAGAAGTCGTGCATGTTTCTATCTCCATTGGCGGCAACCCGGATGGTGATCATAATGTGGGTTCTGTATTTTATATGGACGATATTGCACTCGATGGAGCGGTGACTTCTTTAAAAGAAATTTCCAGCGGAACTCCTGGAGAATTTTCTCTAAAACAGAATTATCCCAATCCATTTAACCCAGTTACGCAGATTGAGTTTACTATTCAAAAATCAAGTAGCGTATCATTAAAAATATTTAACCTTGCTGGACAGGAAATTGCCACA
Organism: Calditrichota bacterium; assembly: GCA_024277115.1. Taxonomy (GTDB): domain Bacteria; phylum Calditrichota; class Calditrichia; order Calditrichales; family J004; genus JABFGF01. The sequence continues at coordinate 1,691 of JAJRVW010000255.1, read as the reverse complement.
CTGGTAGATAAAAACCTTAATGCCGGTACGTATAAGATTGATTGGAATGCAGAAAATTTATCAAGTGGGACATATATTTATCGCCTTGTGGCGGCTGATTATATGGCTGTAAAACGGATGACATTAATTAAATAAGTGTATTTATATTGGAGGAAATGTGAGAAAATTATACTTAGTTTTGGGATTGGCCCTAATGATGGTTTCGACCTCTTATGGCCAGGGATTGGGGTTGTATTCTATTACGGGGAAAGGCGGTTTGTTATTGCCGGAGGACCCCTGGGAAACAGGTTTTACAATCGGGGCAAAAGCAGATTTAGGCGAAGTCTATGAGAATGTACGTTTGCATCCGGTGGTGGAATATTGGAGCAGTGGCTACACTATTGGCGAATTTGATTACAATCTCTCAAATTTTCAGCTTGGGGCTGAAGCACACTATGCGATAGGGAATGTTAAAGGTTTGTATGCAGGAGCTGGGCTTGTACTCAATTTTGTTAGTATTGATTTGCCAACTGTTAGCTCATTTGGTTTTACTGCCGGTGGTGGAACGGCATCCAATACAGATTTTGGCCTTACCGTTTTAGGCGGTTATGAGTTTCCCCTGGCAGGCATGACCGGCGTTGCGGAAGCAAAATACAATTTAACCGATGTAAGCGCTTTGGCAATTACATTTGGTGTCAAATTTGATATGAAGAAATGACATAAACGAAAGGGGGTGTTGCAGAAAAATAAACAGCCCCTTTTACCATTTTTAGTCAAAAATCTGTCGTTTGTTATAATCTCCCGCTTCTAAAAATCCGCATCAATTAATAGCTTCCCACGTTGTTTATTCTGCACAAAATTTTAGACGTGACACCTCCTGTTTTATTCCGGAAAATATTGTTTAAATCAGCTTAGTATTTTTGTATTTGGAATTTTTACTTGTTAAATTCGGGGTTCAATTAAACACATATTTTATTGTTTAAATAAAATAATTGTTTTGGTTGTATACTAATTCACTTAAAGGAATTCCTAAAATGAAAAGATATTCTCGTTATATTTTCTTGTTCTCGTTTTTTATTTTTACACGCCTGGCATTTGCCGATGAGCAGCCCCAGTTAACACAACAACTTGGTGGTACAATTCAAACTTGGATGAGCGCGTCGCAATATGGGGCAGATACAACAAATATGGCCATTGGCCTAAGACGGGTGCGGGTGCGCTACTATGCAAAATATGACAAAGTAAAACTATATATCCAATCAGATCTAATTAGTGGTTTGTTCCTTGATGCGCGTATCGAATATCATTTTAACGATAAATTTAATATCCGTGCCGGGCGGTTTATAGGTGCGGGTGTGCGTGGTGGCGGACTAACATCGCACACAAAGCTGGATATTATTGAACGGCCATTTATGGTCCGTAGTTGGGGCTCGGGAACTGTGGGCAGTGACTATCGTGATTTTGGCGTCCAGGCAGAGGGCAAGGTTGCGGATTTTACCGGACGTTTGTGGCTGCATAATGGCGATGGAAAAAACAATATCACCAATAGGGTCGGCGATTATTATAAAAGTAAATCACAAAATAACACTTTGGCAACAGTGGTAGACGGGATGCTGACTTATAAACCGGCCAGTCTAAAAGGCCTCGAGGTGGGTGGCCATTATGGTGTGGGCAATAAAAACATAAAAGATTATTCTTCATACTCGGCCTTT
>JAJRVW010000254.1 GCA_024277115.1 Calditrichota bacterium | reverse complement strand
GTTTAGCTTAAACGCTTGGTATTTATAATTTCAAGTTTTTGCATCCGCGACCGGATATGCCGTTCGGAAATGCCCAATAATTCTGCGGCGCGGCTTTGGTTGCCTTGTTTTGCTCCAGGGCCTTTTCAATCATTACTTTTTCGAAGGCGGCCACTTTATCGGGATAAGGCACAGAAAAATTAAGCTGGTCAAGGATTTCATTTTCAGTTGCCGAGGCAAGCCCGTTTGGTAAATCGGCGGTGGTAATAATTTCCTCCCGTGCCATAACAACGGCCCGTTCGATAATATTTTCAAGCTCGCGTACATTCCCGGGAAAGTGGTAGCGCATCAAATAGTCATTGGCTTCCTTACTTAACCCGCTGATTTTTTTATTGTTCTCAGCCGCATATTTTGTCAAAAAGTGGCGCACGAGAACCGGGATGTCTGTTTTACGTTCTCGAAGCGATGGCAGGGCAACGGTAACCACATTGATGCGATAAAATAAATCTTCCCTAAAAGTACCTTGTTGGATCATTTGTTCAAGATCGCGGTTCGTCGCGGTAATTACACGTACATCTGTTTTAATAGTTTGGGCGCCACCAACACGTTCAAATTCGCCAAATTGCAAGGCGCGTAATAATTTAACCTGCGTTTGTAAAGGGATATCGCCAACTTCGTCAATAAAAAGGGTGCCGCCATTTGCCTGTTCAAAGCGCCCGATACGTTGTCCGGTTGCCCCGGTAAATGAGCCTTTCTCATGGCCAAATAACTCACTTTCCAACAGGCTTTCGGAAAGCGCGGCGCAGTTTACGGTAATAAGCGGCTTGTCGTGCCGGTCACTGCCAAAATGGATTGCCTTGGCGATCAGCTCTTTTCCTGTACCGCTTTCGCCACGAATTAAAACGGTAGCCTTGCTTTTTGCAACACGTCCGGCCGTATTTAAAACGTCTTCCATTTCCCCGCTTTGGGAAATGATGGCGTCAAATTTATATTTTTCCTTTAGCTGTTCTTTTAGAAGTTTGTTTTCCGAAACAAGGTAATTATGGTTTTTTGCTTTTTTGACCAGGGCTTCCAACTCATCTAAATTAACGGGCTTGGAAAGATAATCAAAAGCGCCTTCTTTCATCACCTGCACGGCATCTTCTGTATCGCTGAAAGCGGTTATTACAATTACCGGGATTTCCGGGTTAATCTCTTTAACGGCTTTTACAACTTCAAGTCCGTTCATACCGCCGGGCATTCTAAAATCGGTTAAGACCAGGTCGATCCCGCCATTCTGTACAAAACCAATCCCTTCCGCACCGGAGCTTGCCGTGGCCACTGTATAATTGCGTCGTTTAAGAAACGATTTTATAGAGATTATTTGTGCCGGTTCATCGTCAATTAAAAGTATTCTAAATTCGGACATTGCAAATTCCTGGTTTATTGATTCTTACTAAATCATTGCCTTTTTTTACCCTGGATTGTTCTCAGCGAAAATCCTGCAACCTAAAAGGATTCTTTATTGCTTCACCTTAGTTAGAACAGCCGGGCATTAAAAATTCCATTGTAGCCCGCCACCAATCAAAGCATTTTCATAATCGTACCAATAACTGTTGGACTCGTTCCGAATATAGCTGTAATCGAGGTTAAAACGAAGCGATTTTACCCAATCCCTTTTAAGATTAATCGTTTTGGTGAATTTTATATAATAATTGCTGCGGTCATCTAAACGGATTCCACCTAAGCCCAAAGTATCAACAGCAGAAGTAAATGCCTGTTCACTGATATAATTTTTTGAGAGCAGGGCGCCGCCAATTTTTAGCTTCATCGCCCATGGCATAACCCAGGTAAGTTGGGACGAATAACTTTCACTTTCATAGCTGAACGGGTCGTCGAAGAGTTCCTCATCCTGAAAATAACCATCGGCATTTATAAAACTGGTTTCGTTTGTAAGGCTTATCTGTTTACGGTATTGTACGTAAATGCCAACCTTATCGTGCAGGGATTGCGTGACCCTTGTTAAAATTACTGCCTGGTTTAAACTTGGGGTTTGTATGGCGCTGGACGATGTATGCGAGCTAGACATACGACCCATGCCCCTGCTGCCGACACTTCCTGAAAATAATTCTTGTCCGCCAAAAGATTTTGAACCCAAGTCTGCTTCCACAATAACTGTGGTCCGCGTATCAAATGATTTGTTGGCCTGTACAAAAACGAAATGGCGCGTATTGGTCAGGTCGGGCAAATTGGAATAACTGCGATAGCGAAAATTGTAACCGGCCTTTATAAAAATGCCATCCAAATCATAGCGTACATTGGAGTAAGCCAACAGCTGATTATAATCGTAATAATTATATTCTTCACCGTTTACACGCAGTGTGAAATCAGCGCCCATATAAAAATTGTGCGCATTTTTTTTGCCGAAGAGTGTAGAATAATCAAAGCCCAGGCTGTGGGTAGAAAAATTTCTTAAGGTATTATCCTGATAAATTAGCCAACTGCCGCCATAATAATAGTTCATGTCCGATTTCTCCGGCGTATAATTTAAACCCACTGAAAAATCAGTTAAAAAATCGGTAACGGGCTGGGGCGAACGGAAAAGGTTGTCATCGTAATATGTGGTAATATCAATGCTTTTTGTGAGTTGTGCCTGCAAGCTGCCTGTAAATAATAAAGCTAAAAAAAGTAATTTTTTTAATGCTTTTTTTCTTTGCCCGAATCTGATCGGGAAATTGGTTTTACTCTTTTTCATTGGGTTCTCCTAAAAGTTTAAATGTTTTTCAATCTATCTTTCAATATTCGTGCCAGTTTAAGAAGTGTTGTTTTTTAAGGCTTTAGCGTGATTTATGACCGGCTTGAAAATAGATGCTCGACCAAATTGTCCCGGGTTCGTCCATTTGGTCGATATGTGGAAATAAAGGAGCCAATGCCAACAAGAACAGAATGTTTTTATATTATTCTCTGACTTGGAAAATTCATGTACTCTTACAACACTAAGCTTAAGCCCGACTTCATGAATTAACCCGATTCCTTAATCAAAAAAGATCGTTTCACGATGACAAACTGTTTTTTCATTTTAGAACACTCTGTCCCGATATTGTTGGCCTGGAAAAATATTATTTTATCCGGATAGAATCTGAGCTGACTGCCAATGCGCCAAAATAGCCAAGCGCATCACCCGTAATTGTACTGTTGGGGTTGGCCGGAATTTTTGTTTGTATTTTATTGCCCCCCGATGTAGCGACTGCATTGCCCAATGTTGAGTAATATTCATACGTATTTTCATCGATGGAAATCAGTTCAATTGTAATCAGGTCATTTAGCTCAAAAGTTGTACGGATGTGGTCGTATTCAATTTTATTTCCATCCGATAAGCGTCCGTTGTAAAGGGTGAAACCATCCAGCGCCTCGCCGTTCTGATAAATCTTTAAGCGTTTAAAATCTTCGATGCCCGGCGTGTCTGTAAATGTAAGCGTAAGGCTGTAACCTTCTTTGTCTTTGGGGCGGATTCCACCCGTATTTTTTGTATAAAAAAGTGAATCGATTTTCGTAGGCAAGGGCATGTAAGAGATTGCAGAATATGTTTTCCCTTCGGCAATAACTTCTAAAGTGTAGGTCCGGCCGGGTGTACCTTGCAGGTTGACACTTTGGTAAACACCGTCTGATGTTTCAGCTAATTGTTCAGTATATCCAAGATCGTCGCTGATTGTTACCTGTGCGTTTTTTACCGCCGGGTAAGTTCCCGGATTATAATAATCGGTCGTTTTACGGATTGTCACAATTGCCGGTCCGGGTTGATCGGTCACAATGCCTTCAATTACAATCTTGGGATCAGCATTGTTTAAATCGATCTGGATTACTTCTTCACAGGCCGATAAGACAATCATAAAAGAAAATAAGAAGAATAGAACTGTTTTTTTAGGATTTTTTAATGTGTTCATTATACGCCTCACCAGTTAAAATTATATGAAATGGATGGAAAAAAGGTAAACAGGTACACTTTTACCGCTTCTGTAACATTGGGGTCGTCCTCGCTTTCACGAAAATAGACCGAGTAGGGATTGGCCTGGCCATACGCGTTGTAAACGGAAAAATTGATATTCGATTCATAACGGCCATTGCTGTCAAAGTTATAAGTGGTGCTCAAATCCAGGCGATGATAATCCGGCAGGCGATAGCCGTTGCGCTCGGTGTAATAATTTATGGTTTGCCCGTCGATTTGATATTTGCCGCTTGGGAAGGTATAAGCCTGGCCTGTATTATAAACCCAGTTGGCCGAAAATGACCATTTGTCATTAAACTGGTAGATGCCGGTTAGCGAGATGTCATGTGTGCGGTCATTGGTCGTCGGGTAGGCATCGCCATTGTTAATTGCGGCGAATTCCCGTTCTGTTCGCGATAAAGTATAACTAAGCCAACCGGTAAGCTGTCCATAATTTTTCTTAAGATAAAATTCGGCGCCATAGGAGCGGCCATCGCCAAAAACAAGTTGTGATTCCACAAACTGGTTGAGCAAAAGATCGGCGCCATTTTTATAATCTACCTGGTTCTGCAGGGTTTTATAATAGACCTCAAAGGATGTCTCAATATTATTATCCAAAAAATTTCTGAAATAGCCCAGGGATATCTGGTCGGCAATGCCGGGTTCGACCAAGCTGGTACTTGGGTGCCACACATCAAGCGATGGGCCGCTGTTGGAATTGGAAATTAGATGAATATATTGCCTGTTGCGCGATAAAGAGAACTTTACGGAACTGGCGCGGTCGATTAAAATATTGGTGGTAAAACGCGGTTCCAGCCCACCATAATTTTTTATAACTTCGCCATCGCTGTATTTTGTACTTGTATCGGGGTTGTCGTCTTCATCAAACGTATAAACGGTGCCCGGGCCAAGCAATGTAAAGTTGGAATAACGCAGCCCATAATTAAAGGAGAGCCAGGAATTTGCCTGCCACTCGTGCCCTAAATAAACGGCGCTTTCCAGGGCATATTTTTTTTCAATTTCCAGCTCGTTTAAAACCGTCTCGCCGGAGGTGGATATTTGCCCCGGGATAAATGTGTGGTAATTAAGATCGAAACCGGAGTTAAATTTATGCTGCGGGCTATAGGAATAGTAAAAATTCTGTTTCAGGTTATAGTCCTCGATGCCTGAAGTAATATCTGTAAGGCTGCCACCGTTTTCAAAACTGACGGCATAATCGAAATCACTGTAAATAAATGATGTATTGGAAAATAATTTATCTGAGAAAAGATGGTTCCAGCGCAGGGTTGTTGTTGCATTACCCCAGTTTAAACCAAATTCATCGTTAAAGCCCAGCACATCGCGGCCCAAATAACCGGAAAGGTAAAGATAGTCATTTTCTCCAAGCTGATAGTTGGCCTTCATATTCACATCGTAAAAATAAAGGGTGAGATCGCTTAAGTCAGAGCTGGCCGATTGCATCAGCAGATCGGCATATGTCCTTCTGCCCGAGATAAAATAGGATCCCTTGCCGCCATCAATGGGGCCTTCTATGGCAAGGCGGGAAGATATCACGCCTATTCCGCCGGACATTTTAAATTTCTTACGGTTGCCTTCTTTCATTTTAATATCCAGAACCGATGAGAGCCTGCCGCCATATTCCGGTGGTCCGCCACCTTTAATAAGTTTGGCGCTGTTGATGGCATCGGAGTTAAAAACCGAGAAAAAGCCCATCAGGTGCGAGGCGTTGTAAACCGGCGCTTCATCCAGCAGGATAAGGTTCTGATCCGGCCCGCCACCACGTACATAAAACCCGGCCTGGCCCTCGCTGGCCGCAGTAACGCCGGGGAGCAATTGGATCGTTTTAAGGACATCTTGTTCGCCAAACAGAATGGGGACTTGTTTCATTTCCACCGGATTTATTTGGACAGTGCCCATTTCAGCCACTTTAATATTGGCATCGGCTGCTTCGGCTGTGACGATTATTGTTTCCGTATTGAGACTTTCCGGGGATAACTCTACATTAATCTTCGTGTTTTGGGTTAAGTTTACGGGCACATCTTTGGCCTGGTAGCCAATAAATGAAAACCTGAAAACATATTTGCCCGATGGGATAGAGATGGAGTAAAAACCGTAGGCATTTGTGCTACCGCCGATTTGTTTTTCCGGTACAAAAATATTTGTGCCGATAAGCGCTTCCCCTGTTTCTGCATCGCTAACAAAGCCACTCAGCGTGACGGTCTCTTCGGCGAGAACGGCCGATGCCAGAAAAAGTACAAGGAAAGATAATATTTTCCAGTTCATGGTTTTCCTTTAAATGTTGGTTGTCTTTCTTTCTATGACAATTTGTATTCCGGTTTCTTGTAGATGTTTTTCAATTTAAGTTCTTTATCTTGATCATTCTCATACTCGCCTGAGATACTTCAGCAAAGGATGCCTCAGCATGACAAAACGGAAGGTTCTTTATTTTTTGGAGCATCTCATCCTTCCCGAAAAAAACACTTGGTTAAAACAACACTAACAAACCTGTCTCTCCTCCTTTAAGAAATCCCCGAGATGAGGTATCTTTCACACTTTATTGTATAGGTTGATGCCTGTTTTTATTTTAAGTGACATTTCCCTGAGCGATATAAAAAACCCCGGTTAAAAGTTCTAAACCGGGGTTGGGGGTTTTAGGAGGTTGTTTATCTTCCGTGTTCGTGGTCAGAGGAGATAATCTCCAGATAAGCTTCTTCGCTCAAATAACGCGGCGCATATTCAATGCCATTGCTGCTCAGGTTTTTTACAAAGGCGCGCAGGTGGTTGCGTGAACCGCGCATCAGGTTTTCGTAAACAAAAGTGATGTCCCCGTTGTCAACCACATTTTCCAGTTCATTTTGCAGATCAAGGATATCAATTTCTTCAATAGCGGTGCCAACATACAGGGCACTTATTAATGATGAATCGCCTGATGCTACTAAACCATCATATAAATTTTGCAGGTCCTGGTTTTGGAAAACACCTAGGTCATCATTTACAACCGGATCGCTCAGGTCATATTTTTCCAATAATGCTTTTATGGCATCTGTATGCATTTGCTCGCTTCTTGAGATATTGTTAAAAACGCGCAGGTTCCATTTTGCATATAAAATTGTATAAACATCGCGGGCCAGTTTTTCTTCTTCGCGCATAAACGAAAGGCCTGCTTCTTCTTCGGGGCTAACATCTTCGGCAGGGAAGTCGGCGATTGAACTTATTGTTTCCCCAAACTGATCGACTGAGCTGGAATTTGCCGCGTGGTCAGAACTTTCGCAGGCTGCAAATATTAAAATCGATACAGACAATAAGCCTACAAATTTAATTAAATCTCTCATGATAAATCTCCTTTAGATTTGGTTAATATTAATTTTGTCTTGGATTATATCAATCCCCGTGCCAATTATTAGTATCTCTTGTAAAACTTTTAGTCCTTATAATTTATAACGCTGTTTTATTGGGCGGGTTTAAGTCGGGTAAGTTCCTGGGAAACCCAGCAAATAAGCGGGTTTGAGTGCTTGGATGAGGTTCTTCGCCATAGAACGGCTCAGAATGACACATGCTTGAGGGTTTATGATTTATGCCTTTTAATTATTGCAAGATTATTTTTTTCTCGCCTGTCTGGTCGAGGGTGCAACCAATTTGTCGAATGAACCGTGTTCTGTTTTTTGTTAGATTGTATTTTCACTTATTCATAATTCTGGTTTTGATTAAGAATATGATTATGGCCATGTTAATGAGAGTGATACTGATTGTGTGAGAGACTGAAAAAAATAGGAGGAAAAATGCTGTCACGAAATCTTGAAAAAGCGCGTAAAGCTTATAAGGGAAAAGATATTGAAGAAATGCGCAAGGCCCATGATGAAACAAAATCAGAGCCACACAAGCAAGAAAAAGGGCGTTATATAAAAAGTTTAATCTATGGCGGCCTCGATGGAATAATCACAACATTTGCCGTAGTGGCCGGTGTGGCCGGCGCGTCACTCTCTGCGGGAATTGTCCTGATCCTGGGATTTGCCAATCTCATTGCCGACGGCCTTTCCATGGCCATTGGCGATTACCTGAGCACAAAAGCCGAGAATGAATATAATAATGCCGAGTATGAACGGGAAAAATGGGAAGTGGAACATTACCCGGATGGCGAAAAAAAAGAACTTGTAGAAGTTTACATGGATAAAGGCATCAGCGAGGAAGATGCCAACACCATCGTAAATATAATTTCCAAGGATAAAAAGCTGTGGGTCGATACAATGATGGTCGAAGAGCTTGGGATAATCCAGGATGACGAATCACCTGTAAAAAATGCCCTGGTCACTTTTTTCTCTTTTGCCATTTTCGGATTTATTCCGTTGGCCATCCATCTGCTTTCGTTTTTTGTCCCCACAATTTCCGGCAATCCGTTTATTGTGGCAAGTATTCTAACAGGCGCCACTTTATTCTTCTTAGGCGCTTTAAAGTCTAAAATAACCGAACGGCATTGGTTTACATCGGGTGCTGAAATGTTGATTGTTGGAGGGATTGCCGCAGTTGCCGCTTACGTGGTTGGTTTGGTTCTGTCGGGTCTTGCCTAAAAAAAAAGCCCCGGTTGTTAAGCCGGGGCCGGTCATGAAGAGCGTGTTTGAAGAAGGGATTAATGTCCGCCTTTTCCTTTGCCGCCTTTATTGCCTCTGTCGCCTTTGGGGCCGGTTCCGTCACAATCACCGCTTCCCATGCCAGAGCCGTTTCCCGAGCCTTTCATCCCTTTTCCGTGGCCCTGGCCATTTCCGTTCATGTGGCCGCTTCCATCCATCGGGCGTACAAAATCTTCGTCCTGGCCATTGGGGATACCATCGCCGTCATCGTCCATGGCATTGTCGTTAATACCATCGCCATCGGCATCTACAAAACCTTTAGAACCATGGCCTTTGTGCATTTTTGTTCCCTGGTAATCCTCGTCCATACCGTTGGGGATGCCATCGCCATCGGCGTCCGGCGCGTTGTCGTTAAAGCCGTCGCCATTTTCATCGATAAATCCGTGGGCGCCTTTTTGGCCTTGCATCATGCTGCCATTGCCCTGGTGGTTTCCTTGTTTATAGTGCTTCCTTTTTTGCACCATGGTAGAATCTTGTGCGAAAACAGATGAAGTAAATAAAAATGCCATCAATGTGGCTGCGAGTGTTAAAAATAAGTTAAAGCGTCTCATGGCTTTCTCCTTGTGGTTTGGTTGCAGTTAGTATACCCGAACAGAAATGATAGACTTTTGATCAATTCGTCTTGAGAGTTATACTCGATTCCTTTTTCAT
>JAJRVW010000253.1 GCA_024277115.1 Calditrichota bacterium | reverse complement strand
TACAAAGTGACTAAAAAATATTTTTACTTTATTTGTGTGTGATGTATTTGTGAGAACTTGAATCTATTATTTGCAGGTCGAATGAAAATAAACTATTTTCACGGTCAAGTTTTATAAATCAATTTATTTTATCCTTATCTGGAGGTATGTATGAACAAACTAACTAAAGCGGCCTTATTGGCCACAATTTTCGGCTTTGTTGCTTTCTTTACTGTAAGCACTGCAACTGCTTACACTGCAAATGATGGCACAAGCTTTAAAGTTGCTTCTTTTGACGCTAAATGTGGCGGCGACAAAAAAGAAGCCAAAGCTGGTGAAAAACAAGAAGCCAAAAAAGATGGTAAATGCGGTGCTGATAAAAAAGCGGCCATGAAAAAAGATGGTAAATGTGGTGGCGACAAAAAAGAAGCTATGAAAAAAGACGGTAAATGTGGCGAAGGCAAATGTGGTGCCGATAAAAAAGCAGCCATGAAAAAAGAAGGCAAATGCGGTGCCGACAAAAAAGAAGCTATGAAAAAAGATGGTAAATGTGGCGAAGGCAAATGCGGTGAAGGTAAATGTGGTGGCGCTGATAAAAAAGCAGCAAAAAAAGAAGCTAAAGCCGGTGATAAAGAAGCTGCTAAAAAAGAAGCTAAATGTGGCGAAGGCAAATGTGGTTGATTTTAAATAGCCTCTAATTTTTTAGGCGTAAGATCACCAGGTCTTGCGCCTATTTTTATTTTTGGCCCTCTTAAAAAACTCTCTCCCTTTTTTCCTTTTAATCAAAAACATCCTTATAATTACACTTTACAAATTGTCGATACTTCTCTTACACATTTTTACTAACTCATATTTTTAGAGGCCATGTGAAAATAGCTTTCAAGTAAAGATAGGTTAACTCCGTCATTTATGCCGGAGAGGATACCTGAGTAAGAGGCTAAAACCTAAAGATGTTCATTTTTTGATTTTCACAGCATAAACGCTGGTTAGTCAAAAATATGTAGTTTTCACACAGCCTTTTTTAATGAGTGTTAAACAAAAATATTAAACCATGAATACAACATTATTTTATTGGGCAGGATTTCTCGCGTACAGCTTTACCGTAATTTGGATTGGATTTTCGGTTTGGCAAAAAGAAAAGAAACAATCAAAACAAAACGGTACGGCAGAATTTTGGTCGGCAAGCCATAGTTTATCAAGCTGGTCTGTTGGCTTGTCCATTTCCGCCAGTATGATGTCCATTAGCTGGTCGTGTGTTTACGGCGTACAGCTTTTTTACTGGTATGGTTTAGGCGGCGCATGGCTGCTTATCATCCCCTGGTTAATTACAATGGCCGGGTTTTACTTTTTAGTACCCTTATTTAGAAAGTTTAATACCTTTTCCCAGCCCGAATTACTGGAAAAACGTTTTGGAAAAAACGCCCGCATCCTACTTGCCCCAGCCTTAATTATTGTCTTTATCACCTGGACAGGCGCCGAAATATTTGCAGCGGGAAATATAATCGCCCCATTTCTTGGGATTTCCCCACAACTTACATTTTTAATCATCACAACTGTCGTGGCAACCTACAGCTTTAGCGGCGGGTTTGAGGCAGTCGTTTCCACCGACAAAATTCAATTTGTACTTGTCGCATTATTTATCTCGATTATTGCCTGGCTCGGCTGGAATGCTATTCCTGAGGGTCAGTTAATCAGCACACCACCAAAAGCTTTCACCGATGTTCCTACAATATTTTCACCAGGATTTGCACTTATCTTTATGACATTTTTTGTTTATCTGCCCGGTTGGCTAATCGAAACCGATTTATGGGTACGCATCCAGGCAGCGCAATCAGATAAATCTGCAAAAAAAGGTGTATTGATCGCCGGTGTAAATTCTTTTATTTTTGTAGGTATTATGCCTATGATAATCGGCATCTCCGCACTGGCATTATTCCCCCCCGTAAACGGAATTATCCCGAAACAGATTAATGATGGGGCGCTTATCTTTACAGAGATAATGAAAAACTACTCACCACTGTGGCTTAACCTGCTCCTTTCCGTCGGGCTGATTGCAGCGGCCATGTCCACAATAGATACTTGCGGGAATATTGTTGCCCTCACTTTTTCCAAAGATTTGATGGAACCCAAATTGCAAAATCGTTTATCTGCAGAGCAATTACAAAAATTTGCCCGGTACTCTTCGGTGCTAGCCATTTTTATCGGCTATATCTACGCCCTTTTTACCGATAGCCTTTGGGATATTTTTTACCTTTCTTCGGGGATTTTGACGACCACGGTTTTTATCCCGGTAATAGCCAGTTTTTTTAGTACTGTTTCGAAAAGGGAAATTAACAGCGCCATTGTGTCCGGCTTGTTTTTTACCCTGGTTTTTTATTTTCTCGAAAAAGCAGGGCTTCTTTCTCAAATCCAACCGGATTATATTTCGGCCACAGGTTTGGGTTATATCGCCTGGGCATTTTTTATTACATTATTTTTATTTTTTACTGTTCATTTTCTGAACAGTAAAACAGAAAAAATGTGAGATGGCATTTTCTTTATTATAATTAAATTAATACATATATTAAGGCCATCCCTTAACAAACACTACATATCAATAATCTTTAGGAGGTTCTATGCGCAAAGCATTATTTTTAGTATCATTTTTACTTTTCTCAACGGGTTTATTTGCCCAATCCAACCTGACCATCGGTGTTCATTCCGGCGTTCTTTTCTCCGCTTTTGAAGACCAGGACGAAACCCTTACAGCCATTCCTGCCGGTGGTTATTTTGGTGTTGAAGTGAATGAAAATATGGAAGTGGGTGCAGAATTTAATGTAACTGTAAAAAACTTTGAGCAAACAATTGAGGACGGTTTTGGTGGCTCATTCACCGCAGGTATAAGTCAAACAATAATAGGTGGTTATTTAAGATATTATATTCCCGCAGAATCAATTGTCCCATATATCCGTGCAGGTGTTGGGTATTATCTCGGTAAGTTCGAAGCGAGTTCTGGCGGAGGATCTGGAAGCGTTGATTTTAAAGGGGCAGTTGGTTTTAATATTGGCGCCGGTATCGGGACAGAATCCGGTCTTTATGCCGAATTTATTTATCATATTGTTAGCAGGGAGCTTGATTTGCCCGGTGCAACAGCAGTAGGTTTTAACAACTTTGGCGCACACGTCGGTTATTCTTTCTCAATAAACTAATTTTCTTTTCGGGCGTCTTTATGGCGCCTGTTTTTTCTTGTGTGCCCGCCGTCACTTCGTCTCACAGTGTTTGATTTTTTGCTTGTACCTCATGTTTTATTCCCTAAATTACCCATTGTTTGAATTTTTACAACATACATAATTTTATTTCGGAGGTTTAAATGAAGAGAGCACTTATCACGACTCTTTTACTTTTTGTACTATCATCCTTTTCTTTTGGCCAGGGTCTTGGGCTAAACTCGATCACAGGTAAAGTTGGCGTTATTATGCCGGAAAACCCTTGGGACACAGGCTTTTTAATTGGTGCAGAAGCTAATTTAGGTGAGATTGCCGATGGCATTACCCTACACCCAATTGTATCTTATTGGTCAGCGGGATATAGCCAGTCTTTTACAGGTACAAATTTTGATTTGTCCATGAGCAATTTTCAAATTGGCGCGGATGTACATTACCAAATTGCCAATGTAAAAGGGCTTTTTGTTGGTGGTGGGCTTGGGTTTAACTTTTTAAGCTTTGAATTCCCATCCTATACTCTTTTTGGTAGCACCGGGTCAACAGCCAGCACAAGTGACACCAAAATTGGTTTTGCCGGTGTCGCAGGATATGCATTTCCGGTAGCCGGAATGAACGGCGTTGTTAGTGGCCGCTACAACATTATCGATGGATTTGATACTTTGGAACTTACGTTTGGTATCGAATTTGATATGAGCAAGTAGATTTATAAATCTGACCTAAAAAGGCTGTCTCCAAAATTGGGGACAGCCTTTTTTTATTTAATAACCGGAAGGCCTCCCTCGCCAAGTTTTATTTTAAAGAAGCCAAAGCCGCCTGATAATTTGGTTCCTGCACAATCTCCGGGACTTGCTCGGTATAAACCACTTTTCCACTTTCATCCAAAATTACCACCGCCCGCGAAAACAAACCGGCCATCGGGCCATCGGTGATCATTACGCCATAATTTTTGCCAAAGCTGCGTGTACGTAAAGCGCTTAAACTAACAACATTTTCCAGGCCTTCGGTTGTGCAAAAACGGGCGTGGGCAAAAGGCAAATCGAGCGAGGCACATAAAACGACGGTGTTTTCCAGTTTTTCCGCATCCGCGTTAAAACGACGTACCGATGCTGCACACACGCCCGTATCCAGGCTGGGAAAAATATTTAATACAACACGTTTTCCCGCAAAATCTTTTAAGCCCACATCCGATAAATCTGTTTTGGTGAGGGTAAAATCAGGCGCTTTTGAACCAATTTCCGGTAGGTTGCCAATTGTGTTTATAGGGTTTCCTTTTAATGTAATTTGGGCCATCTTTTTTCTCCTTGTAAATATTTTAAGTTATGAAATGGTCGTCTGCTCGAGATATTCTTCTATCAAAATTTGTAATTTTTCTATCCCCTCTTCACCTATCGAATGTACAACAATTTCCAAAATTATGTTATCCTCTTTTTCATCTACTTTATTTATTTGGGGCTCCAGATAGGAAATGTGCCAGGGCGAATTTACGAGGATATTTCTTAGCTCTTGCATCATAGAAAATGGATTGGCTTTCCGGGGTACTTCCAACAAACTCCTATGCGATAGTACTAATTTACTTTCACTTTTTGTAGAAGAGATATTTCCGGAAATTTTAGAATACGGGACCTTAAAAACAGTCCCATCGTCTTTTTTTAGCGTAATGCTTAAGTAACCCGGATTTATCACCCTGCCCTCTACCGCATTTAAAAGAACCTTTTGGCCGATCTCATAACTATTCTGGCTTCGCTAAATAATCCCGGCGATATAATCCCGCCCGGCATACCAGGCAACCCAAATAATCAAAATAGAAGAAATTGTAATAAAAATAATTGAATAATAAAACGGGTCAATGATTGCTTCTTTTAATGCCCAAAAAATAAAACTTAACCAGGCTGCCAATTCGAGAACCGGAAAAACATTTTGATATGGCAACCGGAGTTTATATTTAACGCTAAAAACAGTAAAGATGCGTTGAACTAGTTTGAGCAAAAGGTAAATGAACAACGCTGCCAATGTGATCTTTACAAACGCCCATCGGCTCCACTCTGCAGCAATCAATTGCTCCATAGCAATCCCATTTCGATAAGTTTATCTGAGAGAAGATGTTCCAAGTAGATATTAATTTTTAATACGCCATTTTGCCCAACAACCAATCCACTACGTTGCAACGCTTCTACCATGCGATCAACCGAAGCGGCATCGCCCTCTAAAATTTCAATGAGCCGTGCATGTGTCAATTCTTTATGTAAAATAATTGTTGTCAACCAAACCAGCCACTGTTTTGGCAAATCCTCTAAAGTCCTAAGCATAGGTTTTTCTACATTTTTAAGATTTACTTTGTCGGCGTTGTAAGCTTTAATCATTACAAGCCAGGTTTTTAAAGCAACCCCGATAGAGCCATTTGAAAAATTAAAAACCGTATTAAATAGACCCGCCATTCGGAAATCCGAGATTTTATCCTCCCCTAAACTTTCATATTCAAATTTTATACCGGTAGATCGATGGCGCTGTAAAATAGCTTTTTGGATTTCCTTGGTATTAAATGCCTCATCGGAAATTATCCCGACAAAAGCATCTTCAATAGTGTGAATTGTGTTTATAAGCTTAAAAGCATAATTATTTATATTGATGATAAACAAGGTTTTGTGGCTAAATCGGTCGATCAGTCCCAACAGGGTATCAATAACCTGAAACCCGTTTTCGGTACGTTGCCACCACATCTCCAGGTCATTAATAATTATTGCGCTCTTTTGCGGGAGCTGCGAAAAAATTTCTTCCAAATTACCTTTTTTATGTGTGGCTTCACTGATCCGTTGCATAAAGGTATTTACATCTACCGAGCCTCCAGCCGGCGCATCGATACGATACGTTTTTTGTTTTTCAACATAACGGCTTGCTATCATCCGGCTCAAGGTTGTTTTACCACTAGCCGGCCCTCCTGTAATTAACATGGCGCCCCTATAACCCTGGCGATAGTGGCTGATTATCCTTTCCGCTTCGGCAAAGGCAGCCGGCCGGCTTATTAAAAACTGCCTACTGATGGAGTGTTCTCCAATAAAAAGTTGTTTATAATATCGGGGGATATTTTTAAAGACTTCTTGTTGTGGCGAAAGTGTATCGGTTAAAGAGATCAAGCGGTCGATTATACTTAATTTATTTGTTTCCAGCTTATTTAATTTTTGGGCAAACAAAATCCCTGCGCTTTGGCTGTATTTTAAATTGACGGCCATTTTTTGGAAAAACTTTGTTGCATCCCGCCTAAAGGATTCGATACGGCTTAATACCTTTTTTTGTTCATGGGAAAAAATATACTGTTTAAGCTTATTGGTCGTGTGTGTCATCAAATAGGGATTCATTTTATCAAAGGCCGTATGCATACGCTCATTGACATAATGCAGCAAACCGTTAAAACTTTCCTCAAACCCCGAACCGATTTCCGCAAGCCGTTCCGTCCCATTTTGAATAATAAAATCAATATCTGTCTCTTCAGGCAAGTCAAGTTCCGATTCGGTTTCGGTTTCGGCCAGGCCCGACGCCAGCAAACTTTGTACATCATCGATACGCATAAACAGGTTTTGCAGCTCTTGGTTAAACTGGGCCACCTTTTCGTTTAAATCACTAAAAAACTCGGTATCTATCAAGTAGCCGATTAACCTTCGTAAATATACAGAAACAACCTCCTGTTCTTCGAACTGGGCTGTATCCAGATTTTGAAAAGACTGCTCGCTCATCACGTCGATTGTTTCAGGAAGTTCGGCCATAATGTTTTGAACTTCTTTTGCCACCGGGCTAAAATTAATTTCGATTTTACGTAAGGGCATGGAACCGAGCTCTAAAATACTTAAAGAATTTTTGTCATTCGCCGCAGCCTGTGTTTCATCAAAAACTTTGCTGATTTTTTTTAAGTGGCCGGTTATTTCGCTGTAAACAGTCATCTTTAAATCGTTTGTCCATTTACGCATAATGGTTTTAAAGCGGTTTTTAAATTCTTCGAGCACCAGTTCCATGCCCGCAAACCCAAACATTAAGTTTAAATTTTCCGCCCATTTTGCCGGCAAACCCAAAAATTTTTCTGCGCCAAAAGCTTGTTTTTTTAACGTATATTTTTTATTGATGACATAATTTATATTAATTTTGTCAAAATGCGCGATCATCGATTGGAACACTTTTTTATTTAAAGAGAGAAACCCGAGTAATTCATTTTTAAAATCATCCCGGATTTTATTTTCAAAATCATCAAAAAGAAGGGCCATTTCTTTTTGAGAAAAGGCGACCTGTTCTTCGCTAAGTTTTCCCTCCTTATTAAGCGAGAGTTCCAGGTTTTTTGTAATGTCAAATAGGCGGGCCAATGTTTTTTGCAGGCCCGAAACGACACCATAACCCGCAACGCCAATCTGTCCAAATTGTTTATAAAAGGCCTTACGCAGAAAACCATTCAGGTAAAAATTGAGAAGGACCGGGACTTTTGCATTAATTTTAATCTCGGTTTTAAGGAAACGGTTCCGTGTCAGTTTTTTTGCTTTTAACAGCTTTACGGGAAAGGGGTCAGAATAATTAAAAGCCAGGTCTTTGGGTTTAAAATATATGGTTTGCGGCGATTGGTTATTTTCCAAAATTTCTGTAAGATGGTTCAGAAAGATATCGAGCCCCGAGGCAAGGTTATCGCCAAATCCTTTTAACTTTTCCTTCTGAAAGGAATGTAAAAGCCGTTGGGCGTTATAGAGAATATCACTCTGAATATGTGCAAGCAGGCGCGCCATCCGTACCGGGTTTGAGCTCCGGATCTTTTTATCCACCAGTAATAAATTACTTTCAGCAACAGATTTTATTTGCCCTCCCAGTTCAATAAAATCCTGCTCCGCCTCCGAAAGATAACCGCTAAAAAACTCTTCTATGGCATTATTAACGGCCATATATACCGCTTTTAACCTCTTGGCAAGAACCTCGTCCCGCGGAAGTTTAAGTTCGGCTATAGCCGCTTGTACCTTTTTTATATCCGATTTGGTTTTGCTATCGATTGTTTTTTCTATCCCGATAAAATACGGCTCAAAAAAAGAAGACGCGTTAAGCAGTAAAACCGTGTTGAAATCCTGTATAAAAGTTGATGTGTTCTTTATAAAATCAGGATTGTTTTCCAACGCGGGCATTCCCAAAATTGTTAAATCTGTCGCGGCCGATTCCACCTTCATAATTTCTTTAAACGATCGTTTCTCGATGGCGTTATTAATGATCCGGATTTCGGCTTCCTGCCTTAGCTCATCCAAAAGGTGGTCCATATTTTTATGGATTTTATTGATCAGGGCGCTGTCATCCACAATAATAAATATCCGGAACTTAGCGCGCGCCCAAATTTCTGCCGAGTGCATAAAGCGCATAAGTGTTAGGGCCAGGGCCGCGTTATTGCTCCCGCCACGCCACCATAAATCGATTGTGGCATACGCGCCGAAAGATTTTTCCCTACCCCGGTTTAATAACAAAACATTATAATCCAGCGATTTTAGTTTTTGCAAAAGCTGTACAACCCTCTCCGGGCGGTGCGTGTTTTTTGGCCAGCCGAGAATCACAGTATTGGGCTCCACACCCGAAAATCCATAAAATTGCGCGATGGACTCAATGCCTGTATAAAGATCGCGGCATTCATAGCGGCGTTTAAATATGCCGTCATTCACCTGCTCTTCACCTTTTACATGTTGCGCTGCCTTTGATATTCGAATCGTTTCATCGGGCGATTCGATCAGTTCAAAATCGGAGATTATACCACTTTTCCCTGTCAACCATTTTCCAAAATCCAGCAGATATTCCCTGCTGTTTTCTGCGCCACGGAACAACAAAATATTTGGGCGCCAATTGCGTTTGTGGATAGCGGATTCGTTAAGACGGTGCAAGCCGGAGCGGACAACCGAAGACCAGAAACTGCCCCAGGTATCGCCGGTTTCCAGGGTAAGTTCCTTCTTTTTTAAATAAAGGTACAACGCGCCCAAAACAAGGGTCGCCGCCACAAAAGCCAAAACATCCAGCTCAAACATTATTATGGCTGCGGCAACAGCGCCAACAATCCCGACCCACATGGGCACTTTAAACGATGGCCTAAAATCTGTGCTTGCCCAAACCTCAATGGCGTAGCTTAAATTTATCAAGCCATAAGTGCTGATGAAGAATATGGAAACAATGCGGGCAATAATATTTAACTCGCCAATTAAAATACCCGCTTCGGCAATTATAAATGTAAAGATTAAGGCGCGTCGTGGTTCATTGGATGCACCCGTTCCTTTTTCAAAAAACTTTGGCGTGACTTTATCCACGGAAGTGGCCTGTAGAATCCGGGGCGCCCCCAAAATACTGCCCAATGCCGATGAAATTGTCGCCCCCCAAATTCCGGCCACAACCAATTGTGGCATCCAGGAAATAGAGGCAAGAATATTTGGGTCTGCGGCAAGGCTGGAAGCATCAATTTTTAGGGCAATAAAAATCGCCAAGCCGATATAAACCAAAAAACCTACGGCAATGGCGGCCATCGTTCCGAAGGGGATTGATTTTTTAGGGTCTTTTAAATCACCCGACATTTGCACACCAGCCGTAAAACCTGTCACCGCGGGAAAGAAAATCCCAAAAAGTACAAACAGGTCAACACCTTCTTCTGCGCGGTTTAGAACAAATTGTGACTGTTGTAAATCCATGCCGCCCATAAAAACCGAAACCAGCGAAAGCAGAACAGCGCCAAGAATAAAGTACTGGAGTTTGATGGCAAGCGACGTACTTATAAAAATGAGAATTGTGAGAAGGACTAAGGTGATACTGCCATATAAACGGATCGCAGAAATTTCCAAAGGGATTTCCAAAACACTTAGCAGGCTTTCACAAAAACCGATAATGTACAAACTGATGCTAAACGAGAGGCCAACAAACAAAGCAATGCCTAAGGTGCCGCCAATAGGCAGGCCGAGGCTACGGGAAATAATATAATAATTACCGCCGGCTTCCACTTTTTTATCCGTGGCGATGGATGAGACGCTCAGACCGGTTGTAATCGAAACAATATGTGCCACAACAATGATGGCCAAAGTATAAAATAACCCGCCTTGCGCGATGATCCAGGGCAGGCGTAAATACATGATCACACCAAGAATTGTGAGGACCGAGGGCGTAAAAACACCGCCAAAAGTACCAAATTTTTTAGATTGTGCCATTTACTAATTCCAGATTTTTAAACTCTTAGAACCTGCTGTCACACTGTCTTTTATGTGTCAGCCCATATAGGATTCAACAGTATCTCACCTTAATCCTTTTCTAGGTAATAAGGATGCCATCACCCAAAGTGATAGCATCCTTGCAAGACCAAAATAGTATTTATTGCTATTGTTACAACTTATATTTAATGATTAACTTTCTACCGTTTAACACCATGACGCATAAAATGGGCCAGCAGATGCCATCTGCTGCAAATACCAAAATTTACCTTTAAACGTTCAGCCCAAAATAATTATGAATAAACTTTTTCCTGCCATCCTCTAACTTGGCGTAAAGCATCATCTGGTAAAGTTTTTCCTGTTCGCGCTTTAACTTAATATCCAAATACTCCTGATCGGTTAGTTTTTTAGGTATATCAGAAATAACCTTAATATTTTTACGTTCTAAATTTCCCTCAATCACAGCATAGCGGTCAAAAATGGACAAAACTGTCTCTGCCCTGAAATCCCTGCGGTTTTTATAAGTAAGCTGCTCTTTTAAATAATCAATCCCTTCGCCATTAACACGGTCCGTATCGGCAGAAAGTAAATTATACGCCCGGTAATAAAATTCTGCCGTGGGGTTATTCCATTTCATAAATTCCATGTGGATATTCAAATCCTGTTCATCATACAAAAGCAGGCATAAAGAATCTTTTCCATCGCGCCCGGCCCGGCCAATTTCCTGATAATAGGATTCCAGCGATCCGGGCATTTGGGCATGGATTACAAAGCGGATATTTTCTTTATCGATACCCATACCAAAAGCGTTTGTAGCTAAAATCAAATCGCCGTCCGATTTCATAAAATGTTCCTGGATGCGCTTGCGTTGCAACGTTTCCAATTTGCCGTGATAAACCGTGTGTTTCACCCCCTTTTTGGCAAGCAGGTCGCTCATATTTTCCAGGTCTTTAATTAATGAAAAATAAATAATCCCGCTTCCCGGATGAGTTTTTATTACTTCAAGAATTTCTTCTAATTTCTCGTCTTCGCCCCAAAGCGGAATAGTTTCCAGCTTTAAATTTGGCCTGTTTATCCCTTCATGGAAAAGGGTAACTTCATCTTTGATTAAACCAAGTTGGCTGATAATATCTATCTGAACATCGGGTGTGGCCGTCGCCGTTAAAGCAATCGTAACGGGATTGTTCATGATTTTTCGGAATTCTTTCAGGCGGGTATAATCGGGCCGGAAATCGTGGCCCCACTCGCTAATACAATGCGCCTCGTCCACGGCAAGAAGGCTGATTGTACGCATTTTTAAAACATCCAGAAACTCTTTTTTTCTAAATCGTTCCGGCGTGACATACAGCAGTTTATATTTGCCTTGTTTAAGCCCTTCATAGCGTGCTATCCGCTCTTTTTTACCGAGCGATGAATTGATGAAAATGGCATCCATTTTCTTTTTTCGCAAAGTATCCACCTGGTCTTTCATCAGGGCGATAAGTGGTGAAATAACCACAGTTAAGTCACCCAATAGTAAGGCCGGGATTTGATACAGGATTGATTTTCCGGAACCCGTTGGCATAATCACCAAAGCATTTTTGCTATCCAAAATATGGCGGATTACTTTTTCCTGGATACCGCGAAACTGGTCGTATCCAAATTTGTCTTTTAGTATTTTTTTATAGTTCATTTTTTGAGTTAGGCTCCTTACAAAATTGTTTTATAAGCGCAAACAATTTCTCTTTTACCCGTTTATTCAAAACTGTTTTTTTTAAATAACCACAGCACTTATGCTATAGAAATTTTAAGTAATATTGGGCTAAAGCCCCCTTTTATACCCAGGCATCTTCTCCGTCATAAATGAAGGATTAGTCAAGTTTTACCTGAAAAGTCATTTCACGGTGCCTCTTACCTGCGGGTTTGAGGTCGTATATTTTGGATTGGAAAGACTTTTACCAAGTGGGTGAACTTAGAAAAAAGTAAGGGTTTATAAAAGGATTATCTTAGAAGAACAGTTTATTTTTAACTTGATTTTTCAATTGGATTTTACTACTATATTTAGTGAAAAATATCTCAAAAGATTAACAAATAGAAGGAGACCCCGCATGAAACCTTCAAAAATTTTAGTCCCCATCGATTCTAGTCCATTCTCGGATTATGCCATAGATTATGCCATTTTTCTCTCCCAAAAATATGGTGCTGAGATTACACTTTTTCATGTTATTGTTTTATATGAAGCCGACGTGGATGAAGAAGTACATGTTAAGCAACTTGAAGAAATAGTTAAACGAAAAGAACAAAATACCAGTGGCCTTATGGATAGGCACCAGCAAAAATTTGTTGATAAAAACTTAAAAATCAGTTCACACATTATGCGGGGTATTTCGCCTCCTAACAGTATTCTGGAATATTGCGAAAAACATAAATTTGATCTTATTATAATGGGCACGCATGGCCGAACAGGGATTAAAAACTGGATTTATGGCAGTGTTGCCGAGAAAGTGGTACGACTTTCAAAAACAGCCGTTTTAACCCTTCATAAAAGTCCCGAAAGTATTCAGATTAATAAGATAATTGTACCGGTAGATTTTTCTGATAATTCACGCGATGGTATTGAAAATGCAGTAAAGATTGCAAAAGACTTTGACGCCGAAGTAGAGTTTATCCACATAATTGAGCAGCAACTTCAACCTTCGTTCCATGTAGTGGGAATTGAATCGATTTTTGCAATCAACCCCGATCTGAAAAAAATTACATCGGAAAAGCTGGAAGAGTTTTGCAATATTAATGATGCAAAATCTACATTTACCGTTTTGGAAGTGGCTGCACACCAAAGTATTGCAGACTATGCAGAGGAAAGTGGTGCGGATTTAATTATTATGTCTACGCATGGCTACACCGGGCTGGACCATCTTTTAATTGGCTCTACCACTGAGAGGGTTGTACGTGTTGCCGGATGCCCGGTATTAACAGTTGGAAGGCATCGGAAAAGTTAAATGTTTTATAAATAATACATGTTTTTTATTCTTAC
>JAJRVW010000252.1 GCA_024277115.1 Calditrichota bacterium | reverse complement strand
TACAGCGAAAATGGAAGGCGTATTACCCGAAAAAAAATTTCAGCAGCGCTGCTGAAAAACAAGAACAAGAACAGCCCTTTTTAATGTAAAAAACACATTAAAAAGCGTTAAAAACAGTCAACCTTTTTCAGGACGCTTCAAATTCGTATAGATAAAAATGACTTTCCTGAATTTGTAGATTTGAAATCCTTACAAACCCGAAATGTCTTTCGGATATTATTCTCTTTTCCTATTAGGAAGCTTCGGAAAGAATCGCATCAATTTGATCGAGTTCTTGCTGGCTAAAAACGCGGTTCTCTAAAGCCCCAACCCCATCTTCGATCTGCTCCACCCTGCTGGCGCCGATAATTGTAGAAGTCATCCCTTCTAAACGCAGGTTCCAGGCGATGGCCATTTGTGCCAGGCTTTGCCCGCGTTGTATTGCAAGATTATTCAGGGCAGTAACCACTTTTAACTTTTTCTCGGTAATATCATCTTTTTTTAAGTAGCCATGTACTTTTGCCGCACGGGAATTTTTTGGGATTCCTTTTAAATATTTGTCGGTAAGTAGACCTTGCGCTAAGGGTGAAAATGCGATGCAGCCAATACCTTCGTCCTGTAAAACAGGCATGAGCTCTTTTTCGATTGAGCGGGTAAATAAATTATATTTGGGTTGGTGGATGAGGCAGGGCGTACCAAGTTTTTTTAGAATTTTAACAGCTTGCTTTGTCTGTTCGGCGTTGTATGAAGAAATCCCCACATAAAGCGCTTTGCCGCTGCGGACGATTTGGTCGAGTGCGGACATGGTTTCAAATAATGGTGTCTCCGGATCGGGGCGGTGATGATAATAAATGTCCACATAATCCAGGCCGAGGCGCATCAAGCTTTGGTCCAGGCTGGCAATGAGATATTTACGCGACCCAAAATCGCCGTAAGGCCCCGGCCACATTTCCCAACCGGCTTTTGTGGATATAACGATTTCATCTCTGTGTTCTTTTAAATCTTGTGTCAGGATTTTACCAAAAGTAAGCTCGGCGCTCCCGGGCGAAGGGCCATAATTATTGGCCAGGTCAAAATGTGTAATGCCCAAATCAAAAGCTTTGTGGATCATTTTACGGGCGGTTTCAAAATCGTCCACATCCCCAAAATTATGCCATAGCCCCAGGGAAATGGCCGGAAGTTTAAGGCCGCTTTTCCCACAGCGATTGAAGGGCATTGTTTCGTAACGATTGGGTGCGGGGTTATAGTTCATTGTCTTTATTTTCTCCTGCTAAGATGATCTTTGTTTTTATTGAGGTGATATGTCAATGCCAGGAACAAACAATGGCCCAGCTCCTCTTCGGGCACATCGTCCTCAGTGCTGAAAAAAATGCACCTGTTGCCCTCAAATTTAAAAATATTAGAATACAATTCCCTGAAACTATCAACTAAAGTTGTCTGGCAATGAAAAAAAATGGCATACATTTCCTTTCCCGATTTTAGCTGATCTATACGAATGGTGCTGCCACTTTTGGTTTCCGGGGTCAGATAACTTGGTTGGCCCCATTTAAGGGTTTCTTCAACTCTTCCTACGCCTTCTGCCTCATGTGCTGTTTTGAAAATTAGTTCGCGGATGTACAGCAGTTTCTGGCGTGTTTTTTCCGGATAGTTTAAAAAGACGGCTTCAACTTGCGGGTTGTTAAATGTAGAATTCTTCATGGTTTTTTGCCTGTGGATATTTTAATTATTAAACGAACGAAAATCTTCCGTGCTTAAAATCTGGCCAAATTTATTCTGTGTAATTTAAAGTTACTGCCAATATAGTATTCAAGCAATTTACAGTGATAAATGTAAAAACATAACAGCAGGAAATAGTGATAGCAAAATCAAAATCGAAACGTTCAAATTCACAGGATCTTTCGACTTCTTCTCTGCATTGTCCCTTTGGTTATAGCAGGATGTCCCTTTTCTCACTCATGTACTAAATCTTTTAGTTCTCCACCTCAAAAGTTCTAAATATAGACGGACTCAATTTATTGTAGCGTAATCCGCCAATAGATTTTTTGAAATATACTGGTAGAAATTGTTTTTTATTCCCATGATAATCTCTGAGCCTATAAATAATTTAGCGCAGCTAGTTGAGGAGAATTCCGTTTCAATTAGCTACGCTATTTTTTGGTTAAACTCTGCTTTAAAAGGAATCACCTATTTTTGCGAAAGCGAAGCCTGCATTCCCGAACCCGTCCGTTTAAGATATTTTAATTCAGGCAAATTCTCTAAATCTTTTATGCGCTGCTCGGGGTAGCCAAGCGATTTAAAATTGATTATACCGTTTTTAATGTGGCATTCCTGGCATTTTCGGCCATCTTTTGTAATGCCGTGGTTAATCATTAACGATCCCATCTGGCGCATCCAGTGCGGCTCAACGTTGCGCAATTTCCCATCTTTGATTGGGTATTCGGTCGTCCAACCATCCACGCCAAAATAATACATAAATTCATCCATCATATATTTCTTAAATGGCAACTCGTACATGCGTTTTACAATCGGGTTCTTTACGGCTTCCAAAACGGAGTTAAGCGCATCGCCTGTCTCGTAATAAACGGGATAGTCGAATGGCAAGATCATTGCGCCAAACGGCCCTTGGTTGGCCATATCTTCGTACATGTACGCATTAAAAAGTTTGAAGGGATAAATCTTGCTTTTACCTTTGCGCATTAGAGGTTGTAAGTTTGTTCTGATCATTTCGTCACGTTTTTTTAACATCTCCGGCGAGAGCTGTGAAAGGGGTTCGGTTACCTCTTTTACATAAGCATCCACATTTATTTCAGGGTAAGTCTTT
>JAJRVW010000251.1 GCA_024277115.1 Calditrichota bacterium | reverse complement strand
TACTTCTGCCGAGCTACGCCCAAAAGCATCACCATTGATGGTGATAACCCGATCACGGTCCACATGGTTTACACGGGTTAAACCGGATCCCAACTCAACCGTTGCAAAATTGGCCAGAGGATAGGTTTTGCCCTCATAAAAGATGGACAAGTTTAAAATATCCGAATAACTGCGCCTCAAATCTTTATCAAAGCGTACGGTAATATCGTACTCATCTTTGCCGACACGGTATTTTGTCGTTTCTGTTCCGTTGATGGCCGTACGCACCACGTTGGCAATCTCAAAAGTATTTAATCCAAACAATGCCGCTTTTTCCCGGTCAATACGGATGGTTATCTCCGGCTTGCCCTTCTCGTAATTATCCTTCAATTTTACCAGGCCGGGCACATCTTTTATCATCGCCTGCATTTCAGCGGAAATACGGTCTAAAACTTCAAAATCCTCACCTTTAAGCTGAACTTCCACAGCGGCGCCGGTTGGCGGCCCATCCGGCGGTTTGGTAACATCGATCTGCGCGCCGGGAATATCCTGTAATTTGGCGCCTACATCCTTCAAGGTTTTAAAAGAATTTTGGCTTCGTAAATGTTTATCGATTAGCTCAACGGTTACTTGCGATTTATGCAGCGTTCCGGATGATTTTCCGGTCATGTCGTTGGGATCGGTTTGGTTGCCTACATCGGCGATATAATACTTCATGTCCGGCGTATCAGCAATACGTCTTTCAACTTCGGCCACCACTTTATCCGATGCTTCCAGGCGTGTACCAATGGGCATATCCACTTTTATCCAGGCCTGGCGCGGTTCCTGATCAGGGAAGAATTCAATCCCGTGATTGAAGAAAATAAAAATTACAAACATACCCAAGAATCCGGCTCCGGCCATCACCATCACAACAACCCGGCTTGCACGGTTATTTAATGCCCATTTTAAAGTGGACTCATACAATGGCGTAATCCATTTCAAAAAACGATCGCCCGGCAGGCTGGCCAGGTTCTTTTCGATTTTTAAAAAGCTGGACGATAAAACCGGGTTAAAAACCAGCCCGACCAATAAAGAAGAAGATAAAGTTATAATCAGCGTAATGGGCAAAAAGCTCATAAACTCACCAATAATTCCCGACCAAAATACCAGTGGTGCAAATGCGCCAACCGTGGTAATTGTAGATGTGATCACCGCCATGCCTACCTCGCCGGTCCCATCTTTAGCCGCCTGCATCAGCGATTTACCTTCCAGGTGGTGGCGGTAAATATTCTCAACAATCACGATGGCGTTGTCCACCAACATGCCCAAGGCAAGGATCAGGCTAAAAAGCACCATCATGTTTAGGGTAAAACCGATCGCCTGTATTACAATAAAAGAAATCAGCATGGAAATTGGAATGGCGATGCCCACCAAAATACCATTGCGCAATCCCATAAAAAAATAAAGCACCAAAACAACCAGCAGCAATCCGGAGATGATATTATTTTCCAGGTCATTTACCATCACTTTTATATCTTTGGATTGATCGTTACTGATGACATAATTTGTCTGGGCAGGAAAATCTTTGGAATCTTCTTTTAAGATTATTTTAACCGCCTCGGCGATTTTAATTATATTTTCACCGCTTCTTTTCAAAATGGAGAGTGTTACGGATGGCTGGGAATTTAGACGGGAATAGCTCGTCTGTTCTTTAAACCCAAATTCAATATCGGCCAGGTCTCTTAAATAGACCGGTTGGCCGTTTACCTGCTTTACAACGATTGTATTCATCTCGTCCACAGATTGAAATTCACCGGGAATACGTACAGAATATTTTAAATTTCCACCATCGATGGAACCACCGGGCGTAGTGATGTTTTCGTTGCGAATGGCATCGGTTACGTCTTTTGTGCCCAGGTTATAATATTCCAGGCGACGGGCATTGAGGTTCACTTTTACTTCCCGCTCTAACCCACCGGAAATATTTACTTCCAATACCCCGGGGATTTGCTCAAACTTGTCCTGCAAATCTTCGGCGATCTTTTTTAAACGTACCAGAGATTGATTGCCGACAATGGAGACCAGCATGATTGGGATATTCTCAAAATTGATTTCCTGGACCGAAGGCTCTTCGATGTCATCGGGTAGGTCGGGCCGTGCCTGGTCGACCTTTTCGCGAACCTTGCGCACAGCTTCATCCACCTCAATATCGGTTTCAAACTCCACGGTAATACTTGTAAAGCCTTCCAGATTGGCCGATGAGAGCTTTTTTATTTTTGTAATTTCCTTGATTTTCTTTTCGATTGGATTGGCCACCAGGGTTTCCATATCTTCCGGGGAAACACCCGTATAAGGCACAGAAACAATCACCACCGGTTGCTCGATAGAAGGAAAGGATTCCACTGCAAGGCTTAAATATGAAACCAGCCCGGAAATGCAGAGCATGGTCAGCAACACAAAAATGCTGGTTTTAAATTTTAAACTGATATTTGTAATTTTCATTTTTTCCTTTTTGTCAATCTTTTCCCGATAAAGAACATCGGGATTTCGTAAAAAACACTCAACAATCTTTTCCCCATTTAGAACATCGGGATTTCATTAAGAACACCCAACAATCTTTCAATCTATAACTTGCACCGTATCCCCGTTACTCAATGTGCGATGCCCCAAAACGATCAATTGTTGATCCGGTTGCAGTCCTTCTACCAGAACATTTTCTGATTGGATTGCCACAATCTGAACATTTTTTTTACGCGCAATATTATTTTCCTCAATAAAAACATAGCGGCCACTTTCGGAATCCAGCAGCGCATCTATCGGGACAGAAATACTGTTTTCATGCTTCTTTTTTAACAAGCGGATATTGGCCACCATTTCCGGCGCTAATTTCCCATCCGGGTTTTTAAATGCAGCCTCAACAGCAAAAGTCCTGTTCTCCGGATCAATACTCCTGGCAACAAAACCGATGGTGCTTTTTATAGATAAATCAGGGAAAGCATCAAAAGAAAGTTCGATTTCTGAACCTTTTTTTATAAAACTCAGATAACGCTCCGCCACGCCAATTTTTACTTTCATGGTATTATTATCAACCAATTCAAACAAAGGGGAAGCCGGCGTAATATATGCGCCAATATCTGCATAGCGCGCATTTACATAGCCACTGATTGGCGCGCGTATTGTCAATTTTTCCGATCGTGCATTGGCCAAATCAAATGCAGCCCGGGCCTTATCCAGGTTCAAACGGCTGATTTTAATCTGATTTTCAGAGATTGCTTTTTTTGTAAATAAAACCTCGTTGCTGCTTAGGTTAAGCTCCGCCTCTTGCAACATGGCCCTCGATTGTGCCGTATTGGCTTCGATCACTTTATTTTTTATATGGGCGAGTGCCGTGCCTTTTTGCACATAACTGCCTTTATCATGTAATAAGTCCACTAAAACACCGGCCTCCTCAGCTACAATCTTAACCTGGCTGTTTGCTTTTATCACACCGGTCAGATTGAGATATTCATCAAATCGGCCATCTGTTAACCGGCTGATTTTAACGGCGGTGCCAACCACTTTTTCTTTAGCGGGCTGTGCTACTTTGGTTTCCGCATTACTTTCTCCCGAACAACTTATAAATAAAATGTTGCCGATAAAGAGCAACGCTATCAAAATATTTTTCATTAAACCTCCAAAAGTTTTTTCTCTACTAAATAATCATGGCCCTGTAACTCAAATCGAAACCATTTTTAATCTTCTTCCCAATGGCCTGTAACAAGTTGCCAATCAAAATAAGCTTTTAAATAATCAAATTGTGCTGTTAAAAAATTCAGGTTTGCCTGATCTAAAAAGAGTCGGCTGTCTTTTAGTTCCAATTGCGTGGCAAGGCCATTATCCCAACGCGATTCTGCGATTTCAAATGTACGCCTGGCAACACTTACATTTTTTTCGGATGCCTTGACCCGGTTATGCGCTTCTTCCACGCTCAGCCACGTATTATCCAGTTCCGTTTCAATTTTATCTTTCGTTTGGGCAATCCGGGTTTTAGTCTTAAAAGATTCAATTTTTGCCTTTTCAACTTGTGCCGCCGTAAATCCGCCAGAGTAAATAGGTATATTTAGACGCACGCCCACTACATAATTATCAAAATCATTCTCAATTTTAAATTCATCGGATTGGCTGGAAAAGCTGTAAGTGAAATTTCCGGTTAGTGTAGGCAAATGATTGGCAAATTCGATATCCACATTTTTCTGGCGCATCTGGCCTTCCAACTGGATGGCCTTATAATCCAAACGTGTCTCTAAAACGTCCTTAGAAGTGGCCCGGTTTGGTAAGGGAGGCAGGTCATCTAAAGTACCTGTGAGCGTGAGGTCTTCATTTATTGGGACATTTAAGATTGATTTTAATCCATTCAAGGCCAAAAGATAATTTTTATGTGCGCTGATTGTGCTGGGAATACTATTGCGCCATCGCACCTCGGCCTGCAGCATCTCATACTCAGAAGAGACACCGCTTTGGTATTTAGTTTTTACTTCCTCAAAATTGCCCCTGGCGCTGTTCTCAGAATCTTTGGACACCTGATAAATTTTCTGCATCAAAAGGACATTATAAAAAGCGATCCGCGTATTGGTTAAAATTTGCTGGCGCTGATATTTATAGTTCATCTCGGCATAATCTTCAAAATCGTAGGCAATCTCCAAGGCGGTGCCAACTTTGCCAAAACTATATAATGTTTGTTCCAGCTTAGCAGACGCAGAATATTCATTTTTAAATGTGAACGATAGCCGTGCCGTTTCGCCCCCACCGGAGAATCCACCTTTTATATAAAAGAACTGTTCTTTAAGGTTGCGGGAATAATTAATATCTGCAGATATGTTTGGCAATGCTGCTGCCCAGGCTTCGTTGATACGTTCTTGCGCCAGATCAAGCTCGGCCTTGGCCAATTTTAAATCTTTACTCTGTTTTTTTGCACGGTCTAAAGTAGCTGAAATATCCAGTTCTTCAGAAAAAAGTGCGCTTGTAGAAATAAAAAATGTGAAGCTGATTAATAAAAGTATTTTACGTGTCATTCCATCTCCGTAGAGAATTATTTTAGTTGAGGGATTGTTGTTTGCAAAAGATGTGAACTTACCAAAGCGCTGAATTATTTCAAATACAATTAGTTCAATTTAGTTTTGTATTTATATGATGCAATTCTTATGTTTCGGATAGTTTGTTCAATCATCAAATTAACCTCTGCCCCCACATGAAATATCTGATAATTATTATTCTATCTTTGTTTGCCTGTTCATCACAATCACCTGTGTTAGAGCAAAAGCAAGACGCAAAGCCCATAGAAAAGTTTCAACAAAAATCGGGACAGGTTATTCTTGGCCTGGAAAACTTTTTAAAGAGCCATGTTTCGCTTGTAAAAGGCAAGCGCGTTGGCCTGGTTACAAATCCCAGTGGTGTTAATCGCCAGCTTCATTCGGCTGCAGATCTTTTTTTTGAGCACCCGGATATAGACTTGGTGGCCTTGTTTGGCCCCGAGCATGGCATACGCGGCGATATTTTTGCCGGACATAAAATCGTAGATCAGTCCGACCCCAAAACGGGCTTACCTGTATTTAGCCTTTATGGTAAAAACAGGAAACCTACCAAAGAGGTGTTAGCCGGAATCGATGTGCTGATTTTTGATATTCAGGATATTGGCATCCGTAGTTACACATTTATTTCAACATTGGGGCTGCTTGTTGAAGCTGCTGCCGAAAATGATAAAGAGCTGATCGTTCTCGACCGGCCAAACCCGATTGATGGAGTGCATGTAGAAGGCAATATTGTCCAGCCGGGTTATTTTTCTTTTATTGGCTATTTCCCGATTGCCTACAGACATGGTATGACCGTTGGTGAAATCGCCCATATGCATAATACTGAAAAAAAACTGGGCGCCAAATTAACCGTCATCCCTGCAATTAACTGGAAGCGGGAAATGTATTGGCAAGAGACCGGCCTGCCCTGGGTCCCAACGTCACCGCATGTGCCGCATTGGGAGACTTCGCTTTATCTGGCAACCAGCGGGACGTTTGGTGAATTACACGTTTTATCAGAAGGCGTTGGCTACACTATGCCTTTTGAATATGTCGGCGCGCCCTGGATTAATTCTGAAGAATACGCTCAGGCCTTGAATAAGTTAAACCTTCCGGGCATCATCTTCCGGCCGGTTTATTTTAAGCCGTATTATTTCCGGCTAAAGGATCAAAATTGCCAGGGTGTGCAATTACACATTACCGATTTAAACACTTTTAACAGTTTTCGCACCAGTCTGCATATTATGAAAACAACCATGGATTTATATCCGGACCATGATCTGTTTGCCAATAAAAAGCGTATTTCGGCATTTAACAAAGTAATTGGAAGCGACAGAATTACCCGCGGCCTGCAAAACGGAAAAACTGTGGAAGAACTTGAAACTGAATGGCAAGATGAATTAGCTGCCTTTAAAAAAATACGAAAAAAATACTTACTCTATTAAAATTTGGAGAGCCCCCAAATGTCAAAACCCGATACATCTGTTGTACTGTTTAATTCAAAAGAAAATGGCGGAATAAACTCCGTTTCAGGCACAATAAAGTCCCTCGCTGATCAAAAAGACCACACCCTTGAGATAATCCTTATAAATTTATCCGACGAAGATATTTCACCGGATGTGTTCAGCTCTGTTATTTCCACACCCATTCAGGTAATAAATTCTAAAGATGAGACACTTGGCGCGCAATTAAACAAAGCCTTTAAAGCTGCAACTACAGAACAAATATTATTTACCGATAACCGGGCCAATCCGATCACATTTAAATCGGGTGCAATTGATTTGTATAAACTTGCAAGCAAGCGTAGTAAAAACACCGGGATGGTTTATGCTGATTACGAACTTATAAAAGGTGAAACGGTTACGGAGGTAAAATTATTAAAGCATCATATAGGACGCGTACGTGATAATCAGGACTTTGGAAAAGTCTTTTTTATGGAAAAAAGCGCCCTTGAAAAAATAGGTTTTGCCAATACCGATTTAAAATTTAGCACTTTATATGATCTGCGTTTACGCATTTCTCAGCAACATGAATTATTGCACATTGCCAATCGCTATTCAGGCTCACTTTACAGCATTGTTGCTGAAGGTAAAGCACAAAACGTTTTTGATTATCTTTTGGCAAGCAAAGAGAGCCAACTGGAAGCCGAAGATGTTTTATCCAACCATCTAAAAGGGATATCGGCATATCTTTCGCCAGGTAGTTACTATCAGCCCCGCCCTGCCGCGCCGCAATCGGCTACACTAAAAGCCTCGATTATTATCCCAACAAATAATCGCCCTGATTTTGTTGCCACAGCCATAGAATCGGTTCAGGCACAAACCATAAAAGATGTTGAAGTTATTGTAGTAGTGAATGGCGGCAATGACGATCCCACAGTTGCCAGCGTTCAAAGATATCTCCCGGGCGGTGATAAATATGATGCCACTAAGCCGGGCGTACAGTTAATAGTTTACGATATAAATAATTTGGGCCTTTGCCTTAATATGGGCGCACATTATGCCAAAGGCGAGTATTACGTCCAGCTCGATTCGGATGACCGTTTAAAGCCCGATGCAGTTGAAAAAATACTGGCTGTTTATGATGAAGACCCAAATATCGGCATGGTGATTGGCTCCTATGAAGTTTGGGAAAAGCAAGATAATGGCGAGATTACCCGAATGGAAGATTTGCCCGTGGTTACCCATGATGAATGGACAGAAGAAAACGGCCGTAATAATCTTTTAAGGATTAACGGTGCGGGTGCCCCACGCTCTATCCCAATCGAGCTTATTCGCCAGGTTGGATTTAGTGTAAACGAAGAGCCCCATTGCCGCAACTACGGCGAAGATTATGGCATGGTCTTAAAACTAAGTGAGAAACATCGTATTGGGCGCGTTTGGGACGCTATTTATGAAGTGATCAGACATTCCGGTGGTACAGACCATAGCATCGACCAGGCTACAATAGACCGCAACGATGAAGCTAAAGATTTTATGCGCGAAGAAGCCATCAACCGACGGATTAAATTAAATAGTGGGAATTAGAAAATTCATGGAAAAACTACTCATAATTGGTATCGATGGCGGTGCGACAAAAGTAAGCGCTTGGGAAACGGTCTTTGACGACCAGGCAAAATGCTTCTCTTTAGGAACACATCATTCTGAAAAAAAATACAGTGAAATCCCCGGATTTATTGAAAATTTTGTACCCGTCGATGTAAAAACACAACTTGATCAGCGCGATCTTCAGCCGATACCTGTTACGCCCGACGAAGTTCAGCAGGAATCTGTCTATGTAGAAACCTGTGCAAAAGTAGTTGAAAAAATCGTAGAGGAAAAAGGCGTCAACCAAGTACTGATTGGCCTGGGCATGCCCGGACTAAAAACCGAAGACAAGCGTGGAATTGCCGTTGTTGCCAATGGCCCACGGATGATAAATTATTCTGAGCTACTGGAAAAACGTTTGGCCGAGGCAAATATTAAAATGGTTGCGCCTATCGATCATTTAGGCAGTGATGCCGATTATTGTGGCATTGGAGAAAACTACTCGGATGTTGGCGCATTAAAAGATTATGACAATGTTTATTATCTTGGCGGTGGAACAGGTGTGGCCGATGCTTTGAAACTGAACGGAAAACTGGTGGCCCTTGATAATACAAAAGAGTGGATGGCAAAGACATGGGAGATGCAAAGTGATGAAGGTAAATCCCTGGAACGTTATTGCTCCGCTTCAGGGATTCAAAGTATTTATGCAGAATTGGCCGGGAAACACGTTTCGGATTTAAACAAGGCGTCCATCTTCCCACCCCAGATTGCAGAACTGGCAGCAAAAGGCGATAAGGATGCACAAAAAACCTTTGAAATTTTGGTAGACAAACTCTCGCATTTACTCTTCTCGCGCATCACCACTTTATTCAGTGGCTGGCAATCAGATTTTACATTTATGAACCCGGCACGCCCTGCCCTTTCTAAGGACCATCCTTATCTTTCAAGTTATTTCGATAAAATTGTAATTGGACAGCGTTTGGGCGATTTACTGGTCTCTAAAGAAACTGGAGATATATTTAAATCGCCACTTATTGAAAAATTAAAAAATCTGATCTCGGCGAGTAATACCCTCGATTCAGCGGCCAAAACACATTATACGGCCATTGAACAAATCATCACAGTTTCACAATTACGAGAAGCCCCGGCACTTGGTGCAGGCATTGATGCATTTTTTAGCTGGCAGGATTAAACCCATATGTTAAAACCAAATTCAATTCCTGTCTCTGAGCCCGAAATCAATGTTGGGATCATTTTGCCAGAAGACAATATTACAAAACTTGTTCTGGGATTACCACAGGCTCCTCAGTACAATTTACAGATTGATGGTAAAATTGTTGAAGTTCAACAAGGGCAAGTTTTAGAGCTGTTATTTGAGAAAAACAAACTCCAAATAAAAGCAGGCAAAAACAACTTCCAAGCAGCACATGAAATAAAAATTTCTACGCAAGAACATGTGGTCCCCCAAAAACAATCGGGGATTAAAGTTAGCTCAGTCATTGCAGGTCGTGGATTTCACTGGCAAAAGTATATTGATGTTTTTCTTCCGGACAATTTGATCTTTAGGGTATTTGAAGACCGCCTTATCCTGATAAACCAACTTCTTTTAGAACATTATGTTATGTGTGTTGCAACCTCAGAGATGGGCGCTGCCTGCCCTGCGGCCCTAATTGAAGCACAAACCATTGCAGCACGATCGTTTCTTCTGGCCAATGTAGAGCAGAAACATCGCTCCATGGAAATGGATATTTGTAATGATGATTGCTGCCAACGCTATCAAGGCACAACTTTCCTTACTAAACAATCTATAAGTGGCGCGTTAAATTCATCGGGACAGGTTTTGATTTATAAAAACAAAATTTGTGACGCACGTTATTCTAAAAGCTGCGGCGGGATGATGGAGACATTTGGGCATGTTTGGCCCGGGCATGAAGAAGATTATTTACAAGCCATCCCCGATGCAAAATCAAACTTAACCGGAGTGCAAACACCATTAAATAAGGAAGAAAATTTCCAAAATTGGGTAAACACCATCCCGGAAACATTCTGTAGTCCACACATAATCCCCGAGACCGACCTTAAAAAATATCTCGGCAGTGTTGATGAAGAGGGTGCATATTTCAGATGGGAAATTACTGTATCACAGCAAGAGTTGCTGGAAAATATAGCAAATTTCACTACACTAGAAGCTACAGCAATAACCAAACTTAATATCACAAAACGAGGCTTATCCGGTCGTGCAACCAAACTGGATATTCATTATTCAGATAAAAAGGGTCAACTAAAAATTTATCATGTGGATAGCGAGTATAACATCAGGCGCTACCTGGCCAAGCAATTCTTATATAGCTCTGCAATTATTATTAGGCCTGAAAATTTAATCGATAAAGTACCTCAAAAATTTACATTTGCTGGCGCAGGTTGGGGGCATGGCGTAGGACTTTGTCAAATAGGCGCATTAGGTATGTCCATAAAAGGATATACTACATCAGATATTGTTTATCATTATTACCCGGGCAGCACCCTCTCCAAAATATATTAGTTAAGCCAGGGCCATTATTTTGAGATTATTGATATAAGTCTTTATTTTACAACGACAAATCTATTTTAATCATCATCCGCAGTATATACTCATTTATTGATTGGGCAATTATGGAAAAAAGATCAAATAAGTCCTGGCAGTGGATACCTTCATTATATTACGCAGAAGGCATTCCCTATATAGTAGTAATGACAGTAACAGTGATAATGTACAAGCGACTGGGTATATCAAACACAGATATTGCCCTGTACACAAGCTGGCTATATTTGCCCTGGGTTATAAAACCTTTATGGAGCCCCATCGTTGATATTTTAAAAACCAAGCGGTGGTGGATTATTACCATGCAGCTCATCATCGGCTTTGGATTTGCCGGAGTTGCGTTAACTATTCCTGTTTCAAACTTTTTCCAATATACCCTCGCCTTTTTATGGCTTTTAGCTTTTAGCTCCGCCACACACGATATCGCCGCTGATGGATTCTATATGTTAGGCCTGACTAAGCACGAGCAAGCGTGGTTTGTTGGCGTTCGGAGTACCTTTTATCGCTTGGCGATGATTACAGGCCAGGGGTTGTTGATAATCCTGGCCGGCTATATTGAGGGAAGCACAGGTCTCGGAACAGCATCAATTGAAGTATTTACAGACCCGGATGTAAATCATGTTAGTTTTGTTCATCCCGATTCCCTTGACAGAACAGACCCCATTGGTGAACTAAGCCAAAATGAGCTCAGAATTATGGTTGGGCCCAAAAAACTATTGATAACGGCAAAAAAACAACCAAAAGAAAATATTGATTCTTTAATTGCATTTGCAAATAATTGGAATAAGCAAAATGGCCACCTGGAAAGCACAGAAAAGTCAAGGAAATCAATTGAAGAAGCAGAGTCAGCATCCTGGTGGTCAACCACCGTTGTTGCCAATCTGGAATACTATTTAAAAAAGTGGTTTGGCCCGGAAAAGAAAATTGTTTCAAAAGATTATGCAGGCAATGTAGGCGCCGTCTATTTTTATCTTTCACAAAAACCCGAGAGTGACGATGAGATAATCTTAAACTTTGGACGTGATACAGGTGATAAAAGTCTCTCACTGATCAGCGGCAATCGATTGGTTTTTTCTCAAGAAAATTGGAATATTCCCGCTATGGCGGTAATTCAGATTGATCCAAAACTTGATACAAAATCATCGGCTGTATTTGAAGCGCAATCGGGCAACATCCCATTGGCATGGTCTATCACTTTTGTTTTATTATCCATCATGTTTGTCCTCTTTTTTATTTACCATAAAATTGTCTTGCCCAGGCCAAAAGAAGATGGCAACCAGGCCGTTTCAAACATTAAGGGGATTTTTTCGGAATTTATCAACACATTTGCCCTCTTTTTCAAAAAAGAAAAAATTGGCTCTATATTAGCTTTTCTGCTTCTCTATAGATTTGCTGAATCTCAGATTGTAAAGCTGGCCTCACCATTTTTGCTGGATGCCCAGGAAGCAGGTGGCCTTGCTTTAACAACCGGAGAAGTTGGCCTGGTTTATGGAACCGTTGGCCTGCTTTCATTAACAATTGGAGGGCTATTGGGTGGTTTCCTGGCAGCAAAGCACGGTTTAAAATATTGGTTATTGCCGATGGCCATCGCTATAAACTTGCCGGATATCGTTTATGTTTATCTTTCTTACGCGCAAACAGATAATTTTTTATTAATAAATTTAGCTGTTGCCATTGAACAATTTGGATATGGTTTTGGTTTTACGGCCTATATGCTTTATATGATTTACGCATCGGAAGGTGAACATAAGACGGCTCATTTTGCAATTACCACGGCGTTTATGGCTTTAGGGATGATGATACCTGGAATGTTTAGCGGTTGGTTACAAGAAATTATCGGCTATCAGCATTTTTTTATTTGGGTGATGCTGGCGACCATTCCTGCTGTTCTGATTATAAAACTTGCACCGCTTGATCCAAATTTTGGAAAGAAGGAGAAAGAATAGTATTTATAAAGTTATTTTGAGAATCCACATTTATAAGTTTAGATGTGGATTCTTAATTTACAACCACAATTTTACCGAGTTTCGTTTTATTTTGCCAGTTAAGTGTAAAGATATAAAGGCCACTGGCAACTTTTTCCCCAACATCATCTTTTAGATCCCACCTAATGCCGCCATAACTGGTTTGCCCTTCAATTGTACGGATGGGTAAGCCATTGATCGTAAAAATTCTTATTTTAACTTCACCGACAGGTAAGTGAGAAAATACAAGTTCATTATGTCTGGGTTTGATCGGTTGGGGGTAAACCAGCAAAGCATCCAGATTTGTACTTTCCCGGTATAAACTGATGGCATCCCCGTCTTTTAGTGCAACACCTTTTGAGCTAGACAATCCGTCTAATAAGAGATAGCTTTTTTTACCACTAGCGCCTAAAAATGTGTTGTCATCAAAGGTAACAATCATTGAAATGGCAGAGCTATCAAACTCAACTGCTTGCGTTTTCCCTGAAGGCTCGATTAAGAAACTTAACGGTTTTGTAGCGGAAACAGCCATTGGTTCGCTAAAATCGATTTTCATTTTGCTTTCGGAAATCCATGTACTTTTTACAACATAAGGTGTAGGAAATGCAGGCGAATAAGAAAAAGGGATTTTATTGAACCGTGCATCTACAGGCACAAATGTATTGCCGAAAATATTTTCTATAAGCAGCGTGTCTTGCTCATTTTCGATGAACCCGCTGTCAAAACTTACTAATAAACTTTTTCCAGAATTATTTAAGATAACCGAGCTGGCCAATTCATCGTTGGAAAGCTTCTTTACAGTTGTGCGGTTTTCCTGATTTAGTACAATTGTTGAGTCAAAATAAATAAAAAGCTGTCGGTCATTTTTAAATTCAATCCCATACGCTTTTGGTGGAATTGCGGTTTGTGCTGAATCTATCTTACTAAAAAAACTTTCTGATATTTCAAAAGAAGAATCAACGGTTGTTACACCATAAAACAGCTTTTGTCCGGTGTATTCCGAAGTATCGACGATTGACAACGTGACCGAATTTGTCCAAAATGTTAAGTCGGCAATATCCTTCCCACGATAAATATTATAGTGATCTGCATTTTCTATTGAAGGCCATTCTAAAATTATCCGGAGGCTATCAAGTGGAGAAGCAGAAAAGAAGTATGGTGTCACCGGGCGTTTTTTTTGGGAATTCGTAAATGCAATTATATTGCTTCCATCATTAAGATAAAATTCATCATTGCCATCCTTATCCAAATCACCAATCAGTACAGTATTGGAACGGGCCTGGTCAT
Organism: Calditrichota bacterium; assembly: GCA_024277115.1. Taxonomy (GTDB): domain Bacteria; phylum Calditrichota; class Calditrichia; order Calditrichales; family J004; genus JABFGF01. Next base: position 4,919 of record JAJRVW010000251.1, on the reverse strand, counting down.
TTATCCAAACGGGTATCCATATATTATTTATTTTTTCAAAGATAAATAGCTCGGGGAAAAAAGAAGCAAACAATAAGTCCCGGTCATCAAATCGCGCATACTTTAAACCGCTGTCAAAATCTTTTGTAGCCGAAAATCCAAACGTATTGATTGTATCAGATGAAATCAATGTTGAAGCGGAATGACTAAAAAACTGTATTGACCAGTAGCGGGCATCAAATTCATGTTCAAAATTAAGGTCGTCCGATGTGTGCGTCGCCGTGAAAATTTGGCCGTTGCCATCAGAGCTAATCATCTCTGACGAATTTAAGTGGATGGTTTCACCGGTGGAAAAAACTTCAAACTGATTATCGCCCGAAGAAGTAAAGACGATTAAATCCTTGTCATTATCACCAAAAAGAAGTTCATCTATGCCATCATTATTTAAATCTACCAACTCTACTTTTGGAACCCCAAGCCGGTTTTGCCCGGAGGTTGGATTTACCAACCGTGCAATTTCGGCAAAACTATTATCAGCCGTATTTTCCCGGATAATATACTCGTTTTCGATACGACCAATAATTTCATTTTTTCCATCATTGTCAAGATCGGCGTATGCAGCGGCCCAAAAACCAGTTGTATCCTGCCAGACAAGTTCAGTGGGGAAACTGTTGAGATCCTTTGCTTCCAATATAAAGGAGTACTGCCCCAAGCCTAGCAGCAGATCACTTTTCCCGTCCTCATCCACATCACCGGCTGCCCGGGGGATTGCAGTAAACCCCGTTTTTAGCCGAAGATCGAAACGGCCATTATTAAATTCATAAATTTCGATGGGCCCAAATGCCGAATTTTCGTCGTAGCGACTGATAACAATTTCTTTATTTCCGTCATGATCAAAGTCGGTAAAACGATCTAACATATAACCGGCTGGAAGTTGCCAGCTTACCTCCGTGAATTCAGTCCAAATAAATTCATCATCCAGGGCAAACTGGAAATTTTTTCCCGCATTATCTGAGCGGGATTTTAATTGGCTTACATTTTGGGCTTCAATATAAAACCTGACCAGACCTGAGAACTGTTGTTTATTGACCTTTATCCGGTGGCTCTTCGATTCATAAGGCGATGCAACGGCCTCGTAATTATCAGATTCAGATTGTCGGATCATCAGGCGCGACGTACAAATATCATCCGTTTCAAACGTGACCAACATAGAAGAATTTAACCCATCCCAAAGTGGCACTATATTTACATCTGTTATTTCTGGAGGTGAACGGTCGATAGAGAAGGTCGTATGGATTTCATCCTTTTGGGCGTTGAACAAATCCATCACGACTTTTATTGTTATGACTGTATCAGGTAGTAAAGAAGCATTTAATACAGCAAGCGTATCATTCACAACTTGCCGGCCTTCTAAAACTGTAAGTTGATTCCATGTTGTGGGAAGTTTGCCGAGTCCAAATTCAATGGTTGTTTTTATCAAATCCGGGTGGGCCGCGCTGCCAAGAACAGCCAATAAATTCTCCGCCGTAGTCCTGTTTTGGACTGGTGAGAAAATCTCCAATACGCCACCATAAGGAATATTTAAGGCTTTCAGTGCCGAAACCCGCCCGCTCCCGCTAAACTCATCCCAACCGGAAAACAGAATATCTTCGGCGCTTGTTTTTAAGATATTGCGAACCTGACCCGGGCCAAGCTGAGGATTTTGTGAGAGGATTAGGGCCGAAACCGCGCTCACAATCGGGGCGCTGAAAGATGTCCCGTTTACGGCGTTATATTTCCCGCCAACAGCCGTACTTATTATGTTTGTTCCCGGCGCAACCAAATCGATTGTATTGCCAAAACTGGAGAATCCTGCCAGGCCATCTGTCTCAGTACTTGCCCCAACCGCGATAGTTTCTACAAGGCCGGAGGGAAAATGAATTTCATCCGTAGCACTATTTCCCGCCGATGAAACAATCACCACGCCCTGCCCATGTGCATATTTGATTATATCGCGTAGAAACCGCGAGAGCGCCGTATCGCCAAAACTCATATTAATTATCCGGGCGCCATTCTCGACGGCATATAAAACGGCCCGCGCAACATCGTCTTCCTCTAAATAGCCGGTTGCGGTGCCCGCACGTAAATTCATTATTTTTACACCGGGCGCTATCCCGGCGATGCCCATTTCATTATTATCTGTAGCCGCTATCAGGCCGGCAACCTGTGTGCCATGCCCTGTTCCAAACTCATCCATCGGCTGGTTATCCGGGTCTTTAAAATCGCCGCCATCGGCAAAACGGGGCGCATCGGTAAAATCCCAGCCAATAACATCGTCCACAAAACCGTTGCCATCGTCATCGATATTATTGAGATCGGCTTCATCCAGCCGGCCATTATTGTTCAGGTCCTCTGCGCTGTTTACCCAAATGGCCTGCTCCAGGTCCGGATGCAGATAATCAATGCCGGTATCGATCACGCCTACAATGATCTCTGGATCGCCTTTGGTGATTTGCCAGGCCGGTGCAAGGTTAATTTTATCAAGATACCATTGTTCAGCCACGAGGGAGTCATTGCTTTCCAACTCTATTTTGAAATGGCCAACGGGTTCAAAAAAATCAATAATATTTTGAGATTCAAGCGACTTTAAAGTGGCTTCCTGATCTGAATTTAGTTTTAAAACCACCCACATTTTTATGGGCGAGCTATTATTTTGCCTGAGTGGCATTATCTCTTTAAAAACGGGTTGGGTGGATTGTTTTATTGGATTGTTGGAGAGAAACGAAAAATCACTTTGAAGAAGTTCCTGCCGGTGGGCAAATCCGTTATTCGTCAGACGGACAAAATATTCTTTGGAAAGAACAATCTGAACAAAAAGGAAAAGGATGATAAATATTTTTTTTTGCATTAATGCTATTTTTATAGATGTGTAAATAATCTATGCTTTTTTTGCTTCAAGAAATTTATCCAGAAATTCAATTTTTTTTATAAAACGTGTATTGTCCGGTTCCTTTTTCAATAGTTCTGAAAAAATATGGCGCGCCTCGGCAAATTTGTGTTGCGATACTAAAATCTCCCCAAATGTTGGCGTCATTAAATTTGGGTTCTCCATAAGGTCATTGATGGTAACTTCATCATCAGCATCAGGTTCCGGTTCCGAGCTACTTTCAATCACCGGCGGTATAAACTGTGTTTCCTCTTCATGCCGTGGCTCTTCTGCTTCAAGCTCTGTATTTTCTTCGGCTACCGATTCGGGGGCTTCTTTTTCTTCCTCGGTTTCGCTCATACCTGTTTCGTTCGTCTCTTCCCTTCCTGATTCAAAGTCAGATAGCTGTTCCAACAATAATTCTGTATCATCACGTTTTTTACCGTTTACAGGATCAAGGTCTTCATCGGATTTTGATGAATCAAGATCAGGGAGATTTGCATCCGCTTTCTCTGCTTTTTCATCATCGAGTAATAAATTTTCTACTTCGATCCATTCATCACCTTCCGTTTGTTCTTTTTCAGTACTCGTTTCATCTTTGTCAAAATAGCCATTTATAATTGTGGAAAAATCATCTTCCATATTGGCAAATTGATCCAAATCTTTATTTTCTTCAATTTCTTCTTCAAAAAGATCGTCCTCAGCTTCTTGCCCGGATTTAGAGTAATCCTCGGTGAGGGGATCCAGCTCTTCAATCAGGCTTTGGGCATCTTCTTCAACAATCGATTCGGCTTCCTGTTCGGTAATACTATCTGTGGCATCTACCGATTCCGTATCACTTTTTTCTTCTGCTAGCAATTCATCAACAGGGCCGGTCTCAGCCACTACATCGTCAGTGGTATCCGTTTCAACGGAATTCTCTTCTTCTTGAACAGGGCTAAGCAACGTGTAAATATTTTTTTCTTTTAATGTGGAGATCAGCTCTTTGTCAAGCGGATTATAAAGCGCCTCTTTTACAAGCCATTCATAGGCCATTTGCTGTAATCCCGTTTCCTGGTAAAAACTGGATATTTTACGCATGGCTTTTAAATGTGCCGGATCGTAAACCAACGTTCTCTCGAACTCATGCCTGGCATCTTCTTTTTTATCCACCTCTTCGTAACATAGCCCCAATACATAATGGCCGGATGCATAAAACGGGAATTTGCGCACACCTGCTTCACACAAATTAAGCGCTTGTTTTGTCTTATTATCTTTCATCAAACGGGATGCTTTGCTGGCAAATAAAATAAAATCTTTGCTCATTGGTGAAGATTTTTCTGACATGTTTACTCCGAGTAGGTCTACCAACCACCAAGGGTTGTATTTACTATGTTTTCTGTTATTAACACAAGTGCATCATCGATGGCCTTATCTTTTTCATCCTGGCCACCACCGCTTTCCATAACACCATAATCACTGAAAGATTTATTAAACAGTGTTTTAGATTTACGAATATCCTCGCATAACACTTTTATGGTCACATGCATCTGATATTCGGAAACTGTTTCCCCGGCTTTAAAAGCAGCAGCTTTTTCTCGTACAGAAACGATGGTGCCGTTGATAACAATGTCTGCCTTGCTTTCATCAACCACTTTTAAGGTGTTGTCCAAAACAAATGCCTCGATAACACTATCCGTTGCTTTTTCAAGAATATCGGGGTAACCGGATTTATCAATAAAAATGGGGATGGCCACCGATTGGATATGCGAGGGCAACGCCCCTTTGAAAGAATAATAACCACATCCCGCGAATATTAACATAATTGAAAGTGCTAAAACTATTTTTTTCATTTAGTATTTTTGAGCCCACTCTGAGAGAGGTAGTTTGTCATGCTGAGGCACGAAGCATCCCCTTGAAGCGTCCTGAAAAAGGTTGACTGTTTTTAACGCTTTTTAATGTGTTTTTTACATTAAAAAGGGCTGTTCTTGTTCTTGTTTTTCAGCAGCGCTGCTGAAATTTTTTTTCGGGTAATACGCCTTCCATTTTCGCTGTA
>JAJRVW010000250.1 GCA_024277115.1 Calditrichota bacterium | reverse complement strand
GGCGCTGGCCAGGTGGCCTTTGTAATTGGCGATTAAAGATTTGCCGGGGGTTTTTACTTCCAACCCTGTTTTTACCGGATTGGTATCGTTGGGATTGTTGTCCCAATACTGGAAATCCCAAGTAGTGCCATAAGCCGAGACGGCTTGGGCTTCAACAGTATATTGATCTTCTGTCTCATTAAAATCAAAAGCATTATATGCCGTACCTGATGTGGGTTGTTCTTCAAAACCGCTTTTTTGCCAGGTTACCTTGAATGTGCCACCGTTTCCACCGGCGAGGTTGTTGGTTACGGTGAGGGGGAGGATATTATAATAGTTAGACTCTACTAAAGGATAGGTATTATTGAAATCAAAACTACGATGTTCTTCTCGACCATAGTTATCGGTCACATTCCAATGCCGGAACATATAATTTAGACCATCGCCAAGATCATTATAAGTTTCGTTCTCAGCATAAAATGTGTGATCCCTAAATAAATCAACTTGTAAAGGTGTTCCATCTTGTTGAATACTTTTACTTTGCCCATCAATCATCATTTTACCGTGACCTTGGTTTGTGTCATTAAAATTATTCATCATAGTAATTTGATAATTGTCGGGGTGTTCAAACATATTTATAATCATTGGATAACGGCCATTATCAGAGTTATAGTTATTTACAAATAATCCATAAAACTTTTTCGATGAACTGGTTAACCACAAATAATCTCCAATAAAATAAGGAGAGTTTATATTATTTTTACGATATGGAAATCCAGATTTTATATCAGTACTTAAATAGAAATTTAATCCCATATCGCTACTATATAAGAACTGGCCAAATATTATATTTGTATCTTTAGTATCCATTGTATAATAAACAACTCCAAGTTTATCATCTTCACTAACGTGAATAAATGGAAAAAAATCTTCCCTATTGGGCTGACCACCCAATCCATCGGTAATATTAAAATTAACACTCCAATTGTTTCCATCATATTTTGCTAAATGAATGCGTGTTTTACTTGCACTATTTTCCCTGGCTGCCCAGCAAAGATAGAGATTATTCTCAGAATCTCCTGCCAAATATGATAAAGTTGAGACCCGAAACGTATAGCCCTCCGCCCCAAGGTAGTATTTACCATCATCTCCTTCATATGCAGCCGGAAGCATCTGCGGAGACGTATAAACAATTGAAAAAGTGTTATCAGTACGGTTATATTTCCTTACCTGGATTTGATTACCGTCTTTAATAGTATAACTCACGAATAATTCCCCATTATTATCAACAAATGGACAAGCACCATTTAAACTTCCTTCCGTTTCTATATTTACTAGATATGTCTTAAAATCCAATGGATCTACACCTATATCACTTATAGATACTTTGATTTTATATACATTCGAGGTAACTTCCTGCATATAAAACACACCTATCTCATTATAAAAATCATTAATAAAAATATAAGGCTTATCAAATATTTCAGTACTTGTAATTTCAATTGGATTGTCTAACCACGTTTCACCCTTATCTGTGCTTTTATTTATATAAATTTTTTCTAAGCTATGTGGTATATAAGCAGCCCAAACTGTTCCTGATGCATCAAAGGCAATTGTTGGATCTGTATATCTATCTTGAGGATCATCTGTCCTTGTTTTTGGCAATAATGCTTTATTCCAACTAATTCCGGCATCTTTACTGTAATAAATTCCAATCCTTTGTTTAATAAAACTATAGTCTGATCTCAGTTCTCTCCTAATCGAAGCAACAATAATATTCTGGTTATCAAGTGGGTTTACAGCGACCGAGGATTCAAAATTATTTATAAGGCCATTTTCTGGATCGGTAACCTGATAAACATTAACCTGATTCTGTGCAAATACTACTGTACTCATAAGACTGATAACAAAATATATTAAAATTCTCATTTTTTTTCTCCTATTGTTTTTGTCCAATATAGATATAACCATGTGTGCCAACACAAAAAACGCTGCTCTTTGTGGCCCAAACGCCCTGGAATGCCATAAACTTTCCTCTCACATCCAAATCTTCATAGGTAGACCAATCAAGCCCGTTAAAGTGGGCAATACCTCCAAAATCACCCGCAGCAAAAACATTATTTGAAGCCGAGCCATACAATTTTTCTATGAAGAAGCCAAGGCTTGTTTCTTTCCATTCCTTTGATGATGTTGTATGTTCAAAAAGCAGGTGTCCACCGGTATATATTTGAGAGTGGTTTGCACCCCAAAATGCATATAAAGCGCCACGGGGCATACCGCCTGTTTGAGAGACAAATTCCAAATTCCAGCTCTTACCATCATAGTAATAAAGCTCACCAAAATTCCCTCCGGAAACTGTTCCGGCAACAGCCCATATCTCGCTACCAGAAAAGCCCCAAATGGCGTTCACCTGATAATTGGCCACTATATTCTCAACACTTGCCTGCTCCCCATCCCAGTGTACAATCTTCCCTTCACGCCCGGCAAAGTACAGGTTTGCACTACTTGTGCCCCAAATGGCACGGTAGGGTGTGTTGTCATACAGGACTTGGTCTAACGGAAAAGATTGACTATTTTGGCTATATGCATCTACCCTTTTCCAAATACTTCCGTCATAATGCCAAACTGTGCCTCCTGCAATCCAAATATCGTTATCTGCAAAACCATAAATTGCCTGCTTTCCACCTATATATAACTCCGGCTTCCATTCATTGCCATCCCATTTGATGACACCAAATGTGGAATCGCCAAATTTAACACTGCCCACGGCATACACATTATTCTCATCCGTGCCCCACACATCGTACAGTTCCCCGGAACCCAAGGTATATTCCGTCCAGGTAAAATCGTGGCTGGTGGCCGCCAGGGTTGTGGCGGTTGTGGTAGCGCTGGTGTCTTTGGCTATGCCCGTGCTGTCTATACGGTAGGCAAAATAGCTGTATTCGCTGTCCAGGGCCAGGCCTTCGCCGTTCTTGTCGTCAATAATCAGCGTGTCCGGTAGTGAAAAACGAAAAGGTAAAAACGAAAAAGTGTCCAGCTTGCTTATGCGGTT
>JAJRVW010000249.1 GCA_024277115.1 Calditrichota bacterium | reverse complement strand
TGGCAGCGGCTCCATTGGCGGCAAGGCGCGGGGCCTAAGTTTTTTAAACCTGCTGGTTAATAGTTATGACCTCCATTTAAAATTTGAGAATGTCATCATCAAAGTGCCCTGCACACTTATTTTGGGCACCGATGTTTTTGATCTGTTTATGCGTAAAAATAAGCTATTTAAAAAAGTAATGGATCTGCAGGATGACAAGACAATCCTAAAAACTTTTTTAGAGGCTGAATTTCCCCTTGAGATTTCTGAACAGCTTTATGAATATCTGGAAATCGTGAAACGGCCCATCGCCATCCGATCTTCCAGCTTGCTTGAAGATTCGCAATACTTCCCCTTTGCCGGTGTTTACGATACGGTGATGCTGGCCAACAATCAGGATTATACCAACACACGCCTGGTGCGCCTTATCGAAGCAATCAAGACGGTTTATGCCTCAACCTACTCCAAACGGGCCCGCAGTTACATGCGTTATACCTCGTACAGGTTGGAGGAAGAACACATGGCCATTGTAATCCAAAACTTGGTGGGCAATAACTATCACGAGCGTTTTTATCCCGATATTTCCGGTGTGGCAAAATCCTATAATTTTTATTCCGTGCCCCCTGCTACCTCAAAAGACGGCATTGTTTCGGTAGCGATTGGCTTGGGGAAAACCGTTGTGGAAGCGGAGAATTGCCTCACTTTTTGCCCAAAATTCCCTAAACATATTCCACAGTTCTCTTCAATAGAACAAACCCTGCAAAACAATCAAAACTTTTTTTACGCGATTGATTTGACGGAGCATGAAAAACGCTCTATTGGCGATGAGAAAAAATATGCCATGAAAGAGGCCGAGCTGGACGGCACACTGCGTTTTAGCGCCTCGACTTATTCGCACGAAAACCATACCATTTATGATGGCATCTCACGCCAGGGCCAACGCATTATTACCCTTGCACCCATATTAAAACAAGAAATTTTTCCGCTGCCGGAGATAATTTCATCTTTTCTAAAAATCGGTAAAAAGGGGATGGGCAATGATATCGAGATTGAATTTGCCATGCGTTTTTCCAAAGACAAAGATAAACCGCACGAATTTTGCCTGTTGCAAATGCGCCCGGTGGCCAATAAAAACGATGATATAAAAATTAATTATAACGGGATGGATAAAAAGAATTGGCTGTGTTTTAGTGACCAGGTTTTGGGCAATGGCCATAATGACGATATTTATGACATTATTCTCGTGGATAAAGACTCATTTGACCGCTCACAAACCACCATAATGGCCGATGAAATAAAACATTTTAACAGCGAACTGTATCAAAAAAACATTCCTTACCTGCTTATAACCCTTGGCCGTTTGGGCAGTAGCGACCCATGGCTGGGCATTCCGGTGCATTGGGAACAGATTGCCGGCGTAAAGGCCATCATCGAGAGCGGTATTGAAGAAATGGTGATTGAGCCATCGCAGGCTTCCCATTTTTTTCAGAACGTAAGTTCTTTCCAAATCGGTTATTTTACAATCAATCCGCAAAACGAAGAGCATTACCTGAACTGGGATTGGCTAAAACAACAAAAATCTGTTTCCGCGCTTAAATATGTGCGCCATATCCGCCTGGAAAAACCATTGGATTTAACCATAAACGGCCGGCATAACAGTGGGTTGATTTTTATTTAACTTTCCTTTTCACACACTCCTGTAAACTGTAATGTGACCGTACGGGTTCGCGGACGGTTATCAAAATCCAATTAAATCCGACTTATGCAATAGGGAGTGAAGAATGAGCTTCTATAGTGCATTTAGTAAGGATAAATCCCGATTTAGGGATCCACCATTTTGGCATTTTACAAAAGGGATGAAGCCTTTGATCGTTATGCATTTGAAAAGCATTATTTTTTCTAATGCATAATCCGGGATAAAATTATTTGCTGCCATGTCCCTCGTACCAGCCGGTTTTTATAAACGGGAAAAACAACCATCGGCCCCATTAAAGTTGAGCGGGCATGGGCATAGCCGTTTCCGTCGTGCCAGGTATCGTTGTGGTGATAGCGTTTGTTCATGGGCGCAATCTGTTCCAGCATTTCCGGGACATCTTTTAACAAGCCCGGTTCATACTCCACCGTGCTTATGGATGCCGTGGCGCCGTTGATGAAGACGAGCATCTGCCCTTAGGTAAGATTTTCTTCGCTAATAAATTGTTCAACCTCGCTTGTAATATCAACCATATCATTAAACCCTTGTGTGGATTTTTGAAATTGCCTGGTGCGGACGTTCATGGGTTTTTCTCCTATGAAGTATTAAAAATTATTTGACTTTTACCCCCCCCCAAGTCTTATACTAACAAAGTTAGGAAGTCGACTATGCTGTTACAATTTCCAAATAAATCTAATATAATATATTTGGAGACAATGCCTATACGAAAGGATACTTACATTTAACTAAGTAATGCAACTCTTACCACCATAGAAAAGCACTCAAATCCTGAACGGAGAAATGACAATGAATTATTTTAAATATCTACTTGTATCCTTACTGTTTATGAGTTATTCTTTGGCACAAGAAGGCGTAAGTTACAATGCCGGTGTTTTAATGATGAAACTACAAAACCCTGTCACAAATATTACAAACCAGAATGGAATCGCCCAGATAAACGAAAGCTGGTTTGACAACTTGGCAACCCAATACTCTATAAGTGAACTAAAACCCATTTTTCAAAACGACTTTGAGGAGATGGAGCTCTATTATTATATAGAATTTCCCAATACCAATACAGTACAGACAGTACAGAACAGCTTTGACCTAGAAAACGAAGTTACTTCTACACAAAAAAACTATTATGGAGAATATAGCAGCACACCAAACGATGAGTATTATAATGAACAGTGGAATCTTCTAAGGATTGAAGCACCCATAGCCTGGAACGAAGTATCTGGTAATTCATCAGTAATTGTAGCAGTACTTGATACAGGCATCGACTTTGGTAATGGAAGCACCTCTGATATTCATCCAGATTTAATTTCAAATATTTGGAACGAGAATGGTAAATACGGATATAATTATTATGAACCGACGACTTTCCCTGCTGATGATAATGGACATGGTACCCATGTAGCTGGAACTATTGGTGCACTTACGAATAATATGATTGGTATTGCAGGTGTGGCAGGTGGTGATTCTTATGGAAATGCTGGTATTAGGATACTCCCGATAAAAATATCCGAACCATATTCTAGACCTACTTTGCTTTGGGCACAGAAAGCAATAGAATGGGCAACAGATAAAAAAGCTGATATTATAAATATGAGCTGGAGTTTTAATAGCCAAGGATCCGACCCAAATTGCTCAGGGGATCCTGAGCAAGGTTCAACTGAACCCTTTAGAGAGCTACAAATTGTTATAAATTATGCATATTCTCAAGATGTTGTCTTGGTTGCGGCTTTAAAGAACTCGGGTATTGATGAGACTAGCGTCGATTGTACAACAAACTGGAGAGCGAGTCGTCCAGCTTATTTTTTTAATAATGTGATCTCGGTAGTAGCAAGAAACCAAGGTGACCGTAAAGTTAATCTGTCAGCCTACGCAAGTTATATTTCCATATCAGCACCTGGAGATAACATTATTTCAACAGACATAAGATCCACCTACCCTAGTGGTTATAATACACGCGGAGGTAATTCAATGGCAACAGCAATGGTCTCTGGACTGGCAGCCCTCATTAAATCTTATGCCCCAAGTAGTGATAATGAAATGATCCGAAAAATCATCGAGAACACAACAGATTATATCGATGATATAAATTACAATTATATGGGAAAAATGGGTTCTGGCCGAATTAATGCCAATTCCGCGATAACTTTATTAAAAAATGTTCCTGCTAATCCAACCAATATAAATTTACAAAACGTGAACAATAAACCTTATATCACATGGGAGGCAAATACCGAAGCCGATTTAAAGCAATACAAAGTACATATAACTTATGAAGAGCGTACGGGCCCGAGTTCAAGATTTTGGACATATAGCTATGCCACGCATTATACAACAGAAACTGATTTTACGGACAATAGTTTTTTAATCGGATCAGGAAATACATTCGCATATTATAAAGTCGCAGCCATCGATATTCTAGATAATTCATCCCTATATAGCCCGTCTGTCTCTACATCAGGTGGACTTTTTAAAGAGGGCGAAATTGGAGCTGACGCAATGAACTTGCCAATGACTAACTCCTTAAACACAAATTATCCCAACCCGTTTAACCCCACAACTACAATTCCCTTCGAGATAAAAGAGGGCAGCAAAGTAAAATTGCTGATTTATAATTCAAGGGGAGAATTGATCAATACGCTTGTAAACAACTTTCTCTCTGAAGGTGATTATAATTATAAATGGAATTCTATTACTACCAATGGAAATAAAGTTTCTTCTGGTATTTATTATTACAAATTAGTCATTACAGGTTTGAACTCTGTCAAGTCCTGAAATAGGTTTACAGTATTTTATTTACTAATTGTTCTTTTTCTCTCCAATTATCCTTTCTGTTTGGTTCTGAAAGGACCGAACAGTTTTCCCTGTTTTGCGAAGCAAAAACAGGGGCGCGGGGGCGG
>JAJRVW010000248.1 GCA_024277115.1 Calditrichota bacterium | reverse complement strand
TTCAGATAATCCTTTTTTAGCCAATACAAGGGTAATAGCCGCTGTCAATGTTGTCTTACCATGATCAACGTGGCCAATTGTACCGATATTTACGTGTGGCTTACTTCTATCAAATTTTTCTTTAGCCATTTTAAAACTCCTTCAAAAATATTAGACCCTAAATCTTTAACACCAAAATGAAACAATCTCTGAGCCCACGACCAGGATTGAACTGGTGACCTCATCCTTACCAAGGATGTGCTCTACCGACTGAGCTACGTGGGCAATACACCCTTAGAAACAACTTACAAAGTTTTATTTATTTTTAGTTAATCAATAACGAGGTTATGCAGAGCGGGAGACCGGACTCGAACCGGCGACCAACAGCTTGGAAGGCTGTGACTCTAGCCAACTGAGTTACTCCCGCTAAAATGTTTCTGCGGTACGAGCATAACCAAATAAAGCAAATCACTATAAAATATGTGAGCTGGTGATGGGACTCGAACCCGCAACCTGCTGATTACAAATCAGCTGCTCTACCAATTGAGCTACACCAGCTTTTGTTTTTAATAGAGCTCTGTAATTTAAGGAACTTTTAAAAGAAGTCAATACAAATATTTAAATTTTTCAAATAATTCTTAATTTTATTTAAAATACATATTTGACATAGCATAATCTTTCGCTTAAATTAAAAGGCTTTGTAAATATATTGTAATCAGGAGAATTAATGGCACATCATAAGTCAACCATCAAACGAATCAGAACAAATGAAAAATCACGGCTGTATAACAAAAATCTTAAGAGCTATCTTAAAGAAGCGCTAAAATCTGCATTTGCTTCAGAGAACAAAGAAGAAGGGGCACCACGGGTTTCCAAGGCCTTTAAAATGCTTGACCAGTTAGCTCAAAAAGATATACTTCACAAAAACAATGCGGCTAACCAAAAATCGCGTTTAAGCAAATTTCAGAACGGATTAGCATAATTCTTTAATTGTTTAACACGTTTAGAAATTTATAATTTTAGCTTTAAAAAAGCGTTTACACTTTTCAGTAAACGCTTTTTTTAGTTAAAGACAATTTTAAAAACCTCATCATAAATACGTACAAATAACAGCTCAATCCCTCGATACAATTCCTTATCTATCTCACTTAAGTCTTTACGATTATCCTCAGGGAGAATAACTTGTTTTATCCCAACCCTGCGCGCGGCAAGCAATTTCTCGTTTAGCCCGCCAATTTCCAGCACTTTACCCCGCAATGTTATTTCGCCCGTCATGGCCAGATGTTTTGGAAATGGCTTATTGCTTAAAGCAGACAGGATGGCTGTGGTCAATGTGATCCCCGCCGATGGCCCTTCTTTTGGTATCGCGCCTTCCGGCAGGTGAATATGGATTTCATAACGTGTATAAAAATCCTGTTCAATTTTATATTTTTTTGCCTTGGAACGTAAATATGTAATGGCGATTTGCGCTGACTCCTGCATCACATCGCCCAAGTTTCCAGTTAAAGTTATTTTATCTTTTCCCGGTAACAAATTTACCTCGATAGGTAAAACATCGCCACCGTACGATGTCCATGCCAGGCCGAGTGCAACACCTTTTTCCCCCTGGCCGATTATCGGGTTAAGCGTATAAAATGCTTCACCTAAAAATTTATTTAATGATTTTTTTGTGACCGATACAGCCTTAAGGCTTTCATCTTTGGTAAGCTCCACAACCACTTTTCGGCAAATTTTATTAATTTCCCTCTCCAGGTTCCGTACACCGGCCTCGGCGGTATATCCGGAAATAATTTTACGGATAGCCGGTTCACTGATATGAAGTTCGGAATCTGTAAGGCCATGATTTTTAAGCGCTTTTCGTAAGATATAACTTAGGGCAATCTGTTTTTTTTCTTCATCGTGGTAGCCGGGCAATTCAATCACTTCCAGCCTGTCATACAGGGCGTAAGGAATATCTGATTTTGAATTAGCCGTTAAGACAAACAATACCCGTGAAAGATCATACTCAACCTCAAGATAATGGTCAATAAAATGACTGTTTTGTTCCGGGTCTAAAACTTCCAATAACGCCGAAGCCGGATCGCCCCTAAAATCGGACCCCAGCTTGTCGATCTCATCCAGTAAAAACACAGGGTTTAGCGTGCCGACCCGTTTCATTGCCTGGATGATTTTACCGGGCATGGCGCCAATATATGTGCGGCGGTGGCCACGAATTTCTGCTTCGTCGCTAATACCACCCAGGGAGATACGGACATATTCCCGGCTAATGGCACGGGCGATTGATTTCCCAAGAGATGTTTTTCCTACACCTGGCGGGCCAATCAAACACAAAATACTGCCCTTTATTTTCTTTACACGCTTAAGGGTTGCGATATATTCAACAATGCGCTCTTTAGGCTTTTTTAGCCCAAAATGATCCTCATCAAGAATGGCCTGTACTTTGGAAATGTCATACTCGTCTTCTGTCTCTTTATGCCAGGGCACATCGGTCATCCACTCCAGGTAGGTCCGGACAACCCCGGATTCCGGAGACATGGATGGAATACGTTCAAAACGATTATACTCTTCCATCGCTTTTTCCATTGCGGCCTTGGGCATTTGCGCCTTTTCAATTTTTTTCTTTAAATCGCCGGCATCCATATTAAGTGGATCATCCTCGCCAAGTTCATCACGTATAACCCGTAACTGTTCCTGCAGATAGAAATTTCGTTGAGACTTGACCATCTGGTCACGGACCTGGTCATCAAGGTTCGATTTTATTCCCAGTATTCCATTTTCTTTTTTAATGATCTTTAAAAGTGTATTAACACGATCATTAACTGCCAGCTTTTGCAGAATATTTTGTTTCTCTTCGATACTTATATCAAGATAGGTGGAAACAAAATCTGTAATTTTTGACATCTCACTTAATTGGTTAAACGAGAATAAAATTTCTTCAGGGATATCTTCATTCAATTTTATGTAATCTTTAAAAAGAGAAACGAGCTGCCTCTTTTTAGCCTCGTCCTCATCTTTGCTCTCATACACAGGCTCAAGAATATTTAAGGAGGCTTTTAACTGTTTTTTATTCACATGATAGCGGTTTACTTTTCCACCCGCAACGCCTTCAATTAATAGCTTTACCAATCCATTTGGTAAACGAACAAGTTGCAGGATACGCCCAACTACCCCAAATCGATATAAGTCAGCCGGGCTTACATCATCTTTTAAGGCATCTTTTTGAGCCACCAAAAAAAGCAATTTCTCGTTTTCCATGGCTGCCTCAATTGTATCCAAAGATGAGCGGCGCCCCACTATAAGCGGCACAACCATACTGGGGAAAACAACCAAATCTTTTAGCGGTAAAACACGATAGTTTGGTAGGACAATAGATTTTTTATTCTCTTTCATGCAGCTTCTTTTTTAATTATCAGCCCGCCCCTCTCCTTAAATAATTTCATATTTAGAAGGAATAGGAGTGTACCAGATTAAAAAAGGCTGTCCCAAGAAATACATCGGAACAGCCTTTAAAATGTTGTTTTATTAATTATGCACTTTGTTCAGCGGAACCAAATTCATACAAGGGTTCCGATTTGTTTACAATAACATCTTTTGTAATTGTTACAGAGTTTAAATTGGGAATTGTTGGGATATTATACATAATATCTAGCATGTACTCTTCTAAGATGGAGCGTAATGAGCGGGCACCCGTTTTTGTTTTCAAGGCCAGCTGGACAACTTCCCGCAGTGCGCCCTCTTCGAAATTTAACTCTACATTCTCAAGGCCAACTAGTTTTTTATATTGCTTGATCAGTGCATTTTTAGGCTCGGTTAAAACCCTGTACAAATTATTTTCGTCCAATTCGCTTAAGGCGCTTAATACCGGCAAACGTCCAACCATTTCAGGTATCAATCCATATTGGATTAAATCTTCTGTCTGCACCTGGCCATACAGTTCACTTTTTGTGTATTTATGTCCGGAAACAACGTCTTGCTCAAACCCAATATTTTTTTCGCCCACACGCCTGCGGATGACATCTTCCAAGCCTTCAAAAGCGCCGCCACAAATAAAAAGAATATTTGAAGTATCAATGTTGATCAGGTTTTGCTCAGGATGTTTACGTCCCCCTTTTGGTGGTATACTGGAAACTGTCCCTTCTAAAATCTTTAAAATAGCCTGCTGTACGCCTTCGCCGGAAACATCGCGCGTAATGGAAGGATTCCCACTTTTACGGGTTATTTTATCAATTTCATCCAAGTAAATAATGCCCCGTTGTGTTTGTTCCAAATTGTAATTTGAGGCTTGATACAAACGAACGAGGATATTTTCCACATCTTCGCCCACATAGCCGGCTTCGGTTAAAACAGTGGCGTCGGCAATGGTAAAAGGCACGTTTAAAATCCGCGCAAGTGTTTGTGCTAAAAGGGTTTTTCCTGTACCCGTGGGACCAATCATTAAAATATTGCTTTTTTCTATCTCAACTTCATCATCCGAGTTTTTCTGATTGGTGCGTTTATAGTGATTGTATACCGCCACCGATAATACGCGTTTTGCCCGGTCCTGCCCAATCACGTAACGATCAAGCTCTTCTTTTATCTGCGCCGGTGGGATTAACGCGTGCTCAAACGGCGATTTTGCATCCTTGCGGTGTTTCTCAATAATATCCATGGCGCTAAAAACGCAATCATTGCAAATATGGACTTCCGGCCCGGATATTAAGCTTTCAACCTCTTCGGCAGAGCGCCCGCAAAACGAACATTTATACACAGGCAATTTTACATTTTTTCTACTCATTACTTTTCTTTTCCTGAATCCGATTTTTCACGACTTTCTAATACTTTGTCTATAATTCCATATTCCTGCGCTTCTTTTGCAGACATAAAATTATTACGGTCCGTGTCATTACTAATCTCTTTGACCGTTTTACCTGTGGCCTCGGCTAAAATCCCATTTAAAATTGTGCGTATCCGTAGAATCTCGTTGGCGGCAATTTCAATATCCGAAGCCTGGCCTTCCGCGCCGCCCAGAGGCTGATGGATCATAATCCGTGCATTTGGCAATGCAAACAGTTTCCCTTTTGTGCCAGCGGCCAGCAAAACAGCGCCCATACTTGCGGCCTGTCCCATGCAGGTGGTAACAACATCGGGTTTAATAAAATTCATCGTATCAAAAATACCAAGCCCGGACGAGACAACGCCACCAGGCGAATTAATATAAATATAAATATCTTTGTCGGGGTCTTCTGCCTCGAGAAATAATAATTGAGCAATCACCAGGCTGGCAACATTATCATCAATGGGCGTGCCCAAAAATATGATGCGTTCTTTTAATAAACGTGAGTAAATATCGTAAGCGCGTTCACCACGGCCCGTTTGCTCTACAACCATTGGTACTAAAGACATAGTTTTCCTTTCAAGATATTATTTGGCATCCCAAATAAAATTAATCCAATTTAACTTCATTCTCTTTTATCTCGGAATTTTCCACGAGAAAATCAAACACTTTACGATCTTTAATGGAGTGTTTTGCTTCGTTTAAGAAACCTTCATTTTCTTTATAGATTTTCCGAATTTCCTCATTCTCGATCTTTTCAAGGAATTCTTCAACATCTTTTTCGTCAACCTCGATATTTTCATCTTTGGCGATCTGGTCTTTTATATAATGCCATTTCATATTTGCCAAAGAATCTGTACGGTAATACTCCCGTAAAGACCGTTCATCGGCATTCGGGTCGCGTTGTTTTACATCTTTTACAACATTGTCCAGATAATTCTCTACCAATGCGTCTGGCACATCAAAAGGATTTTCTTCAATCAGTTTCTGTGATAGTTCCTGAGAAAAACGATTGTCAGCCTCGCGTTCATAATCCAGTTGAATGCCTTTGCGAAGCTCGGCCTTAAAATCTTCCACATTTTCAACTTTAGGATTTACTTTTTTAATAAACGCTTCGTTCAATTCGGGCAAGGTTTCTTTTTCGATTTTTTTAACGGTAATTTCATAATTTTCTTTTTTACCGGCCATTTCTTTCTGTGCAAAGTCTTTGGGGTATTCTTTGGATATTTTTGTGGCCTTGCCTTTTTCCAACCCGATTATTTGTTTTTCTAACTCAGGGTCAAATCGGCCTTCACCGATAGAAATAGTAATGTCCGAATATTTTTTACCTTTAAGAGGGGCGCCGGATTCATCCAGCTCTTGCATATCAATTAACACAATGTGGCCGTCTTCCACCTTGCCGTCAACTTCTGTTTTCTCGGCATGCTGCTTACGAAGGCGGTTGATATTTTCTTCGATAAAAGAATCTTCAATAATATATTTGTCTTTTACAAACTCGAAGCCCTTATAGTTTTTTAGCTCTACTTCCGGGTACGTATCGACCTCGATGGTCATTGTCAAGTCGCCATCATCTGTAAAATCTACCTTCTTGGCGTCGGGCATCCCAACAATCTGGATATCATTTTCTGTTACCGCTTTTTCCATGGCATCCTGTACGGCGCTTTCCATCGTATAGGCTTCGATATGCTGCTCATAGCTTTTTTTAATCATCGCCAATGGCGCTTTGCCTTTTCTAAAGCCGGGAAACTGCACGGACTTTCTTACCTTTTGGATTTCTTTTTCCCTAATCGGTTCAATATCCGCTTTTGCCATGATTATGTTTAATTCTTTGCGGCAATTGGATATTTTTTTTATTTCTGTTTTGACCATATTACGTGTGATTCCTCCACAAATTTCAATAAAAGTGAACGTTTAATTTAGCCAGATCATAAACGAAAAGCAATAAAACTATCTCTCGATTTTAAAGCCCGGAAATATTAGTTTGTTATTGGCCGTTTTACTTATGCCTTGCCCGGCTGTTAAAATAATAAACCTTAAGCCCAATCCATAAAACGGTTTCAGCTTTAAAAATCAGCCCGTCCATAAATCTGATGATCTCATCTTAAAATAGATACAGGAGACGATATGTTAACAACCCGCATCATTAAATTGTTTTTTATTCTGCTTTTGCCCGTAACACTGCTCGCTATGCCTTCTCTTGGCGAAAAAACCAAAGGAATGACGAAATACGCAGGCTATTTTGATTTTTACTGGGAGAAGCAATCCGGGAAAATATATCTCGAAATTGAAAACCTTGACCAGGAATTTCTTTTTGTAAATTCACTTAGCCAGGGCTTGGGCTCCAACGATATCGGCCTGGACCGTGGAAAACTGAACAGCGAATATGTCGTGTATTTTCACCGTTCCGGGGCAAAGGTATTACTTATTGAACCCAATTATTATTATCGCGCCATAAGCACAAATTCCAATGAACAACGTGCCGTAAAAGAGTCTTTTGCAAAATCGGTCCATTGGGGATTTAAAATCGAGGCTGAGTCGGACAATAAAATCCTGATCGATATTACCCCCTTCATTTTGAGTGATTCGCAAAATATTTCACGCACACTAAAAAAACGCAAACAAGGGAATTTCAAGTTAAATGAAAGCCGTTCCGCAATAAATTTAAGCAGCACAAAAAGCTTCCCGAAAAACAGTGAGTTCGATGCCGCCCTCACCTTTACAGGAAACGATCCCGGGAAATTTATACGAAGTGTAACCCCAATGGCCGAGGCATTGACAATCTACCAGCATTTCTCATTTATTAAATTGCCCGACCCTCATTTTAAAATGCGGAAAAACGATCCGCGCTCCGGTTTTTTTGGCATCTCTTACCAGGATTATGCCACGCCCATTTCAGAGCCGTTGATCAAACAATTTATTTCCCGGCACCGGCTGCAAAAAAAGTTTCCAGGCCAAAAAATTAGCCCACCCATAAAACCGATCATTTACTATGTGGATAATGGCGCGCCCGAACCCATCCGCTCGGCGTTGATCGAAGGCGCCTCCTGGTGGAACGAGGCATTTGAAGCGGCCGGTTTTAAGGAAGCGTTCCGGGTTGAGGTTTTGCCCGACAGCGCCGACCCGATGGATGTGCGCTATAATGTAATCCAGTGGGTGCACCGTTCTACCCGCGGCTGGTCGTACGGCGGAGGTGTCATCGATCCGCGGACCGGCGAGATTATCAAAGGCCATGTTTCGCTGGGATCGTTGCGCGTACGGCAGGATTTTTTAATCGCCGTGGGCCTGCTTGCCCCCTACAAAGACGGAAAAACCGTAGCGCCGGAGATGCAGGAAATGGCGCTGGCCCGGCTTCGGCAACTTTCGGCACATGAGGTGGGCCATACGTTGGGACTGATGCATAATTTTGCGGCCAGTTATAACAACCGAGCTTCCGTGATGGATTATCCACATCCTTTAATTAAAATCACACTTCGGCAGGCTCAGCAACCACGTTTGGATTTAAGCGGGGCATATGCCACGGGAATCGGCGCCTGGGACAAAACAACTATTTCCTACGGTTACTCCGAGTTTGGCGCGGAGGAGGAGGAGGAACGGGCAGGCTTGCAAAAAATAATCAACGATTATATCGCCGCCGGGCAAAAATATATAACCGATGCCGATGCCCGCCCAAAAGGAGGCGCACACCCTTACGCCCATTTATGGGAAAACGGCAACAACCCGGTTAAGGAGTTAAACCACATTTTAGACGTGCGCAAAACCGCCCTTAATAATTTCTCAGAAAATATGATCCGCAACGGACAGCCCTACGCGGATATTGAAAATACTTTGGCGCCCATTTACCTCATGCACCGCTATGCCATGGAAGCCGCCTCAAAAGTTATTGGCGGCATCGATTATTCCTATGCCGTGCGCGGTGATAAACAGGTAATCACACGGCCTATTGATGAACGTTTTCAGCGGAAAGCTTTTAGGGCTATTTTAAAAACGCTCTCGCCCGGGCAATTGGTTTTAAATAATTCTCTTTTAAAGATTTTACCACCGCACCCGCCGGGCCATGGGCGCACACGGGAAAGTTTTCCTTCACGCACAGGTTTAACTTTTGACCCTTTGAGCGCAGCCGAAAGCGCCATAAATATTTCGCTCGATCAACTTTTTCATCATCAAAGAATTGCGCGGCTTCTGCAAGATAAATCCGGGGACAGTTTTATAAACTCACTTTTTGATGATTTTGCCAAACAGGTTTTCAACGAAGATTATTCCGACAACTACCGCACACAAATTCAGGGCTTGGTCCAGGCTTCTACGATTGATCATTTAATACGCCTGATAAAAAACGACCAAAGCGCGGAATATGTAAAAAGCTGGGCTTTTGAGAAACTGGATGACTGGAAAAGCGAAGGATCCGGTTTTCTGGAATTTAAAGTTGAGCGGTTTTTAAAAAATCCAGGCAAATTTAAAATTTATGATCCAATAAAAACACCACCGGGCTCACCGATTGGAAACGATGGTTTACTCAATTTTAATTGTAGTTTTTAAAAATAAATGCCTAACTTTAGCTTCATACAAATATAAAAACTATCGTATAATTATTTATGATTTCATTTATCCTAAACAACCAACTTATTAAAACAGAAAAACCCAGCGGGACTGTCCTGCTGGATTTTATCCGTGACGGGCAAGACCTGAAAGGGACAAAAGAAGGTTGCCGCGAAGGTGATTGCGGCGCATGCCTTGTCTTAGTTGGTGAGATGCAAGATGGCTCCGTTCAATACAAATCAATCAATTCCTGCCTTTTGCCCCTTGCTGATGTGCACGGTTGCCACGTGGTAACCATCGAAGGCATCGATACAGGTAAAACCAACCCTTTGCAACAGGCTTTTGTGGATGAAGGCGCCACACAATGCGGTTATTGCACGCCAGGGTTCATCATGGCCGAGATGGGCTTTATTTTAAACAACCCGGATTTTGACCCACAAAAAGCCATTGCCGCCATGGATGGAAATATTTGCCGTTGCACCGGATACCAATCTATAAAAAGGGCCGTTACTAATACTTGCGATAAGCTTGCCTGTCATTCTGAACGCAGTGAAGAATCTCAACCACCTGATTCAACAGCAGGATTCTTCGGTGGAGAACGGCCTCAGAATAACAATATTTCGCAGTTCATTAAATTAGAATATTTACCAGATTACTTTACTGGAATAACAGAACGGTTGACCGAAATAAAATCTGAAAGCAAGGAAAGCGACAGTGAAATCCTTGTAGCCGGTGGCACAGATTTATATGTCCAGAAAGAACCGCAAATATCCGATAAAAAGATCAAAAATATTTTTAAAGACCACAGGTTAACAGGAATATGGGAAGCCGATGATAAGGTTTATCTAGGAGCCGCCACAACGGTAGCGGAAATTCAGGAATCAGGGTTAATCAAAAAATATTTTCCGAAAATTGAATCCTTTTTAAAACTGCATTCTTCCACGCCAATCCGCAACCGGGCTACATTGGGCGGCAATATTGTCAACGCCTCGCCTATTGGTGACATGACCCTTTTTCTTTTGGGACTGGATGCTGTTTTAATTTTAGATTTGGAGGGACAAAAACGGTAAGTTCCTTTAAATTCATTTTATAAGGCCTACAAAAAATTTGATTTAAAAAAGGGCGAGTTGATAAAAACCATTTATTTTGACGCTCCATTGGGTAACGCAAAATTTAATTTTGAGAAAGTCTCCCGGCGCACTTACCTGGATATTGCCAGTGTTACCAGCGCGGCTTTGATTGAAGTAAACGGTACTACCATTTCAAAGGTACACATTTCCGCCGGTGGCGTGGCGCCCTATCCTTTTTATCTTTCGGCCACGTGTGATTTTTTAACGGGCAAGGCTATTAATAATGAAAACATTAGAGCGGCCATCAAAACAGCGATGAATGAGATTGCGCCCATCAGCGATATGCGGGGCAGCGCAGAATACAAAAGTTTACTATTAGGGCAGTTAATTATTGCACATTTTTCAGTGCTTTTCCCGGAGAAAGTTAAAACAGTGGAGTTATTACAAATTAAGTAGATGGCCCTTATTGTCATTCCGTAGGAATCTTATTCAAAAACAGAAAACAACTCATTGTAAAAGGATTCCTACGGAATGACATCTCTTAATAAAAAATAATTATAAAATTATGACTCGATACCTAAAATGAAAAATACCGAAACATCTTTACACGTCCGCGGCCTCTCCCAGTTTATTGACGACCGCCACACACCGGAGGGCACTCTCCACGCTGCCATTTTTGACGCGCCCGTTGCCTGCGGGAAAATAATTAAACTGGATTGTGAAGCCGCTAAATCAAGCCCGGGTGTGGTAGAAGTGATCCTGGCAAAAGATATTCCCGGCGAAAACCAGGTGGGCAATATTATCGCCGATGAGGTTTTACTGGCCGAAAATGAAATCGAGTTTATGGGACAACCCATCGCCATTGTGGTTGCTAATTCCGCGCGTGAAGCCCGTACCGCCCTCTCCAAAATTAAAATCGAGATCAACGAAAAAACGCCTGTAACCGATCCACGTGAAGCGGCTGCCAAAGGGCATTTTATCTGTCCACCTCGTACATTTTCATTAGGCAACACAAACGAAGCATGGGCCAAATGTGACATAATTGTAGAAGGGATTGCCGAATCCGGTGGGCATGAACATTTATATCTTGAGATGCAGGGCGCGCTGGCAACACCCAAGGAAAACGGCAAAATGGAAATCATCTCTTCCACGCAAGGGCCGACATCCGTCCAGAAAACAGTTGCCCGGATTTTAAATATCCCTATGCACAAAATTGAGGTGGATGTGTTGCGCCTTGGAGGCGGGTTTGGCGGTAAAGAAGACCAGGCCACAATATGGGCCTGCCTGGCCGCCCTTTCGGCACAGATTTGTGAAAAGCCTGTAAAGCTAATCCTGCGCCGCCACGAAGACATGCGCATGACCGGCAAACGCCATCCCTATTCTTCCGATTTTAAGATTGGCCTTTCCAAAGATTTGAAAATTTTAGCCTATGAAGCGCAGTATTACCAAAATGCAGGCGCCTCGGCCGATCTATCCACAGCCATTTTGGAGCGCACCTTGTTCCATGCCACCAACAGTTATTTTATTCCCAATATGCAGGCAACCGCTTTTTCCTGCCGAACCAATCTGCCGCCCAATACGGCCTTCCGTGGATTTGGCGGGCCACAGGGCATGTTTGTGATTGAATCCGCCATTGCGAAAGCTGCCGAGAAACTGGGGGTTGATCCCATCCAAATCCAGAAGGCCAACTTGTTAGATGAGGACGATTCTTTTCCTTATGGCCAGATTGTAAAAAACGGGCGGGCAAAAGCAACCTGGGGCGATATGGAAAAACGCTATGAGCTTGAAAGCCGCAGAAAGCAAATCGATAAATTTAATGCCGAGAACAGGATGGTCAAAAAAGGCCTGGCGGTGATGCCGATTTGTTTTGGCATCTCTTTTACGGCCACATTTTTAAACCAGGCCAATGCTTTGGTGCACGTTTATATGGATGGCAGTGCCGGCATAAGCACAGGCGCGGTAGAAATGGGGCAAGGCGTAAACATGAAAATGCGCCAGGTTGTTGCCTCAATTTTTTCCATTGATGTGGGCCGTATTCATACCGAAACGACCAACACATCCCGCACGGCAAACACATCACCGACAGCAGCCAGCGCCGGGGCCGACCTAAATGGCCATGCCACGCGTATCGCCTGCGAAAATATCCTTGCCCGTTTAAGGGAATCTGCTGCCAATATTTTGGATAAACCGGACGCGGCCAATATAACAATCCAAAATGAAACTGTTTTTTATGATGGCCAGGCAACCGAGCTTAGCTGGCAGGATTTAGTCGGCCAAACCTATTTAAAACGGATAAGCCTTTCGGCGCATGCCCATTATGCCACACCGGAAATTTATTTCGATAAAGAGACAGAAAAAGGTGAACCTTTTGCCTACCATACTTTTGGCGCGGCGATTGTGGAAACTACGGTTGATTGCCTGCGTGGCACCTACCATATTGACAAAGTTGATGTAAGCCACGATTTCGGAAAGAGTATGAACAAGCTGGTTGATCTGGGCCAGGCCGAGGGCGGTATCGTTCAGGGATTGGGCTGGATGACGCTCGAAGAAATTATCTACGATAAAAAAGGGAAGCTGCAAACGGGAACACTATCCACCTACAAAGTGCCGGACATCTATTTTGCACCGGATGAAATTAATGTGCATTTCATGGAAAACCCTTTTCCCAACGCGGCCATTTTCAATTCCAAAGCCATTGGTGAGCCGCCCCTGATGTATGGTATCGGTGGCTATTTTGCCATTTTGGATGCCATCAAAGCATTCAGGCCGGAAGTAGAAAAAAAATATGTCGCTCCGATGACCAATGAACGGGCGTTGATGCTGATGTATTGAAATACCTAAGACAGGTATAATCAAAAACCTTATACCAACTTTAAAAAACAATCTGTCCTGTAAATTATTTTACTCTATCAACCTGCATAAAATTTTTCTATTGGATAATCTTCAAAGATTAATCCATCCCGCCCTTTAGATTTTAATTATTTTCTCGAAAATAGACCCACTATACTTTTATATACTCATCCGCAATTGGTTTAAAGGCGAACTGCCCGATGGCCGTATGGCTGTGAAGCACTGCTGCTAAAACCTTTGTGTATTAGTATAATCAAATTCTGTACACCTCATCGCGTATAAGGGAAACTATGATTTCTTTTTCTGATAATGATGCAAATGCTGTCCGTTCTTTTTTATTAAACCAATCGGCTCGGAACAGGATTGCCCAACAGAACAAAGCACGTAACCTGTTACTGGACGGGCATTTTCTGGAATCACAAAAAAACAATGCCCAAACCCCGGAAATGAAAAAGTTGCAAGAGCGCCTCTCCGGTGCAACCGAAATATTTATCCCCGATACGCTTCAAAAAAATATTTATCACAACGATACCGGCACCCATATTTTACCCGGTTTTATAAAAAAATTGTTTACACGGATCAGTTCGTCTTTTGATGTGCGTGCCGGCAGCATCGATGATGTAACAGCCTTTGTAAAATGGGCGCGGGAAAACAATAAAAACTTCACCATTCGCGGGGCGGGCACATGGCCTTTTGGCGGCGCGGTTCCCGTAAACAATGATGTAATCCTTGATCTCTCTTATCTCAGTTTCCACACACTTTTTGAAAACAGCGGCACATTGGCCTTTGGCGCCGGCCTTCTTTTCCCCGATGCGCGCGCCTATCTAAAAACACAGGGCTACACACTTCGCCAGGAAATCACCAACCCCAACAGCGGCTCTTTGGCGGGCTGGATCGTAACTGGTGGGCTGGGCCTGGGCAGTTATAAATATGGCCATGTAAGAGAATCTGTGCAGATGCTTTTGGTAGTAAACCCTCAAGGTGAGCTGCTTACTTTACATGCCGGGGAAGAAAATTTCGACCTGTTTTTTGGCAGCGAAGGCCAGGCCGGGATTGTAGTTGGCGGCGCATTAAAAGTGCGTAAAGAATCGTATGCAACCAAACCTTACGCATTTTCCTTTGAAACCACCCTCGACGTAAAAGATTATCTCGGCCGTTTACAGGCCGCTCAAATTAAACCAACATCAGTCATCTATTTTGATAATAATTTTATCCGGGAAACCTGGCAAATCGAACAGGCGCACATCCGCAAGCACTCCGAGGAGGCTTTTGACCTGGATGACCACAAACGGCTTACCGAGTTTCGTGATGACAAAAACAGCATCGACGAACTGGGAAAATGCGCGCATATTTTAGTGATGCATTTCGACGAACACACCGATTATCAGGCAGCGCTCAAAACCCGTCTGTTCAGCGCTTCGGGTGAGCGCATCCGCATCGAAAACCTGGTTTTTAAACAGCTCTCCACCAACCTGGCGCATAAATTATGGCAGCACCGTTTCCTGCCTGTGCAAATGAAACAAAGCGGGCCGTCCATGCTGGTCAGTGAAACAATCCTCCCATTTGATTCTTTTATGGATTACCAAAAAATGTTGCGCACCATGCTGGACAGGCTTTTGGGCGTGGAGCTTAAAACCGAGGCACACCTGTTGCAAAACGGTAAAATGCTGATCCAGTCCATCGTTTTGGCCGATACGCGCACCCTGCGCCATAAAATGTATTTTGCCCTCGTCCCTTTAATGATGGAAGTGGCCCTGCATTTTGGCGCCGTCCCCTACGGCATCGGGATTTGGAACCAGCCGTTTTTAAAACGCTGGAAAAATAAAAATAACAACTCATTTAAAATCCTGGAAGCCTACAAGAAAAAGTACGATCCAAACGGGCTCATCAACCGCGCAAAATTTATAAACAGCCGCGGGCAAAAACTTTTTTATAGATTATTTTCTTCCCTGGCGCCGGGTTTTAACCGTTGGATTGTAAACACGACGCACAAAAGACGGGAAGGTAAAAAGTGGGCCCTTTCCTATCCACTGGAGCGCATCGCCTGGAATGTGAGCGCCTATTTTTTCCCAAAAGTCGTCCCTTCAGGTTTAAAAAAGTCGGAGAAGCCGCTGGAGCATTTACTGGCCCCTTGTGCCGAGTGCGATAGCTGCGAACACGTCTGCCCAACCTCGGACGTATTCGGCTTGTACGGACCGGCCACGCCCATTACCCGCAGGAAAACCGCCGAACGTCTGGTTGCCGGCGAGACAATCAGCCAACGTGATGCGCTTGGATTTTTAGCCTGTACGCGTTGCGATAATTGTGTGGATATTTGCCCGACGGATGTACCGCTTACTAAAATTTTTGATTTGGTAGAACAGGACAACCAATTTGCCGCCGCCCTGGCCATCGATGAAAAAGAAAAAACCGAATACATCGATCGTTTTTGGCAGATTATGAAGGAAAGTCCGCTTTATACGGATTATACAAAGGCAGAACTGAAAGAGGGACGCTCGCACCTGCAGCACGGATTGCAAATTATTTACCCGCGCGGATTTGAGTACGGGCAGCTTTTTATTGATCCCAAAACCTGTATCCATTGCGGTATGTGCAGCGATGAAAATGCCTGTATGTACGGCGCGCGTAAAGGGCGACCGAGGCAAATCCCTGATTTACTGGAGTTAAACTGTGCCTTGTGCAACGCATGTGTAAATTATTGTCCGCAAAATAAATCCGCTCAGGAAGAGCGCACCCTCCTCGATCGTTTTATTTACAATGCCACCGATTTAGACGAGAAAAAATATTGGCTCCACCGTCAGCAACGCATCCACGATACCACCACCGTGCACCGCTCCACCAAACTCACCGAAATGGCCGACCGCTATGTGACCGAAGATATTATCATGGAAATTGATAAAGAAGCTTCTTCGGGACAAATCCCGGTCTCCGGCATGGGACAAGGAGACAGGCACATGGGCATTGGCTTTGATGCCGAGCGTTTTGCCCATTTCCACATCGTAGGCCCGGCGCAAAACCGGCTGCACGAGGGCGATCCCGAAGAGGAGCTTTCTGTAATCCTCGGCAAACGCGATAGTTTTTGCCGCTTCGACAAAAAGGGCAAATTGATTGAAAACAATCACACCAATGTAAAATTAATGACCCCGCTTTTATACAACGCCCTCAGCTTAGAGAGCAACGGTATTGCCGAGCTGGCCATGATTAAAACGGCCGAGAAGCAAAAAAGCCTGGTGGTAATCGAGCTAAACCGTATTTTCCAAAATTATAACACCTTTTTACGCGCGGGCAATTATGAACGCCTGCCCGAAGTAATCGTCCCTAAGGTGGACGAGGAACTGATCGATCAAATCCAGACCAACCCACGCACCAATCGCGACCTGCTGACCGATTTATGGCGCATGCCCGCTTTTGAGGTGACCTATCACGCTGATATGTCCCGTACTATTTCCTATATCCGTGATTCTGTAAAAGCCAGCGGACGCAAAATGCCGCTTATTTTTGGCTATCTCGAAGTGTTTGAGCAGGACCTGATTGGCTCGCTTAGCCCGACTTCGGCAATCAAAGAAAAGATCACCTTTCTGCTCAACCAGAATATTGATGTGCTGCATGTGCATGGGCGGCGTAATAAGGAAGATTATTTTGTTACCTCTGTGGCGGTACGCGCCATCCACCATTATTTAATGCGTATCGGCAGGCGGCATGAGGTCAGCCTGATTGCATCCGGCGGTATACGCCTGGCTTCGGATTCCCAAAAAACCATTCAGCGTGGCGCCGAGGCAACTTTAATCGATTTTGCCGCCCTACTGGCTTTGGACCCCAGCGCCTATAAGGCCATCAAAGAAGACAAGGCCACAACGGAAAAACTTTTAAGCCTCGATTTGGAAAAGGCCACGACCCGGCTAAACAATCAGGCCGAATCGCGCAAAGTGCAAATTTTAGAAGTATTGGGCGCATCCGGATTTAAGGACATAAAAAAAACAGTAGGCGAAGAAGGCCGCCTGATCGATTTTCACCAACTGGAAAACAAACTGCAACGATCGGTTTTTGAAAATGGCGATTTGATTGCCCGCTACGAGCAAATCAACAAAGAACAGATTGAAAGCGAGCAGGCGGATGAAAATTCTATCCGTCGCTACAGCCAGTTAAAAAAGAAGATTGTGCCGCTGGACATCCCGCATAATTTTTATTTGCTGGGCGATACAAACCAAACTTTATACAAGCGTGATTATGTATGGCCGGGCACACTGATCGAAAATATGGGGCGCATGGCCGCCGGCGATTTACAAATGCTCGACTTTACTAAGAATATGCAAACCGGGCTTTTAGGCGATGGCTTTGATGTGATGAAAATTTTGTACAATAAAGACCCAATGGATGTTAGCGAAAGAGAACTGGACGAAGTGGTTACCGCCCTGCCGATGGACAAGGGGTTGATCCTTGAAGCGCCCTGGATGTTCGGCGGGAAATCCGTTGGTTCCATCGGCTTGGATACCTGGCGGGCGCATGTGGTGGCCTCGCGCGAGTTGGGCATCCAGTTTGATACAGGCGAAGGCGGCTACCCTACCAGCATCTTCTTAAACCCTAAAGGTGAGCCGGTCTTTTTTGAGGAAAATGAAATTGAGCTGATTGCACCGCTGTTTGAAAACGGCAAAGAATATACCATTGAAGGCATCCGTAAAATACTTGAGCAAAACAGGATCTGGCCCAAAAACTATCCGGGCATTTATGAAAAAATCAAACTGTACCCATCGCTTAAGCCGATCACTTTTATGGTAATTATTGGCAAAGAAGACGAGCCCTTCGTTTCCACTGAAATTAAAACGGGCCTTTTCGGTGTTTCCAAGCGAACAATCCGCAAGGCACGGCGCGTGGTGATTGCCTTTTCCCAGGGCGCAAAAATGGGCATCGGCGGACATATTTTAGCACAAAAAGTAAATAAGCTGGTTTCTTACCTGCGTGGCGTGGAAGGCCTGGAAGAACTGCAAACAAGCCCGCTTGAAAAACTGATCGACCGCCTGAACCACCTTGCAAAATCTGAAAAACCGGTTATGGACGATCTTGCTAAAGAGAGCTTAAAAGTTTTCGACGAAACGCTGGCATCCGGGAAAATTACTGATCAGCTAAAAGATACAATTTTTAAAATCCAGGAAAAAGCTTACGCCCTTTTTGCTGAAAACCAACTGGACGAAATTGATTTTGAGAATATTATTTCCGCTTGTGAAGAGATCATCAAGCACACTTATTCCAGTATTATATCGCCCTTCCCTTTTCATAATTGTTACTCCATTGAGGATGTAAAAGCTTTTATCGATGTGGTGCACATGATCAACCCCGAGGCCGTCGTGGCCGTTAAGGTTTCGCCTTCCAGCGATATTGAATTTATCGCCGCCGGGCTGGCACGCATCTCCCGCGATAATACCACCGAGATGATCCGGGCAAAGTTCGGGGAAGAAGCCTTGCATCAACCCAGCGAGGAGCTAAAAGCTTACGCCAAAAAGCATGGCATGAAAATGGAAATTTGGCTGGATGGCCCACGTGGCGGAACGGGTGCTTCGCCCAATATTATTAAAGGACAAATGGGCATGCACATCGAGTACGCCATCCCGCTTATCCACAACCGGCTGGTAAACGACGGCCTGCGCAATAATGTTACTTTTATGGTTTCGGGCGGGATCCGCACTTACGAGGACGTGATAAAATCTGTTGCCCTGGGTGCCGATGGCGTTATTTGGGGCACGGCCTGCCTGGTTACAGTGGGCTGTGACCGCAACCGAAATTGCCACGATGGCTGCTCGCGCGGGATTGCCACCAGCAATCTAACCATGCAAAACTCCGTGATGTGGAAAGCAACACCCGCCAGATGATCAATGCTTTTATAATGATGCAAATGCAGGTCATCCGGGCCCTGGCCGCCCTGGGCATGAAAGATATCCGTGAGTTGCGCGGCCGGTTTGATAAGGTGCATTGGATCGGTTTAAAAGAACGGGTCGACCACCGTTTTAGGATCGATAAGGAAATCCAGAAAGAGATTTTAAAGGACGAAGAATTATTTGTAAAACGGGCCGAGCATGCCACGGGACAAAGCAATTGTGGCGTGGCCGCTTTAAATGGCACTGAGCCCGTTCCCGGTTATATTTTGGACAGTGCGCTTGATGCCATGCGCAACCGTGGGATGGATGGCGTGGGCGTGGCCAAAACCTTGTGCTTCCCAAAACACCCGGAGGAGTACGCCTACAGCATAATGGTAAAAGGTGTTTTACAAAAAGATATTGAGGAGAACCTGCGCCTGCAATGGCAAACCACCGGCAACGAATATACCGAAGACGAGCTGCGCCAGGAAGCCCGTAAGCTCACTGTTTATATGCGTAGCCAGATCATTGAAAAAATAAAAAAGGTTTTTCTTGATCCTTATTTTGATTTTTACGGGGAAACACGTATTGAGATGGCGCGCGATTCCTATAAACGGGATGCCAACGATATTGAGATGGACTATCGTGAATTTGGAAATGATCAGACCGATCCCGGTGATATTTTCCGTTTCTTTGTGCGGGCAAAAAAGGCGGCCGTCCATAATTATGTGGAAAAAACCCTGCTAAAATACGACTGGTCTCATTTTCTCGAACACCAGTTTCCCCATATAAATAAAGAGAATTACAAGGACTCCGAGACGTTTCTTCAAAAAGCAGAAGACATGTATGTTTTTGACCATTCCATAAATATAACACGGATTTTATATACATCGGAGATAATTGACTCTGGTTTTGACGACCCACGGCCTGATTCAATAAAATCCAAAGATACAGTCTCCATGGAAGATTTGCTTCGTATGCGGAAATATGCCAACGAAAATCCGTACGAACTAAACAAACACCTTTACAGTGACCGTTCCCACAAAATAGCGGCAGTGATGTCCTGCGGAAAAAATTTTGGCACCTGGAAAACAGCCGGACGTGTCATACCCTGGCAAACACCGGACGCACCCAACAATATTATCCATGTAAGGCTGGCCACAGGTTCCGTTGTCGAGCAAATGAACTCACACCCGTTTGCCAAGCTGCACACAGCCCTTACCCACAATGGCGAGACCACCAATTTTGAAGCGCTTAAACAGCGTGTTGAACAGTTTAACCTTTCACCGCTTGCTTCCACCGATACGGAAGTGGCCGCGTTAAAATTTCACCTGATCGCCGATGAATGGGCTTACCCCGACTGGGCCGTATTTGAAAGCCTTTCGCCAACTACCGGCGATGATTTGGCGTTGATCGACGCGAAGATGCGCCCGCAACTGGAAAGTGTGCAACGGGTCGAGTTTTCTTCCTCGCCCGATGGCCCGTACCAGTATTTGTGCCTGCGCCACGATCCCTATAAAAACGTAACAGAGCGTGTGGATATAAAAGACCCGGCAGACCTCCGTCCCAACGTGACTGCTTTTTGGAAAGACCATTCCAAAGGGAAAAAACGTGTTTTCTCGATGATTGCATCGGAGGAACAAGCGGTACATAAAATGCTGAAATTATTGGATAAAGAGGGGCTGATCGAAGGCGCATCAGCCGATCTTACGTTGTCATCATCCGGTATGATCAGCCGTTATATGTACGATGAACAATCCCAAATTTATGACTATGATTTTAAAGACCGTTACGGACAAAGTATAACCCTGCAAGAGTATGGACAGCATTTTAGTGTGCGGCGCGCCAAACTAACCGAGCCCGATCGTGATTTTAGTGGCTGGGAACGCAAGTATAAAATTTTTATGACCAAAGAAATGGCCAAACTCAGTTTTAACGATGTCCACTGGCTACTCTATAAATTGGTCGAAAGCGCCGATACGCTGCTCCGTTTTAAAAAGCATCTGGAAATCCTAACCTGGCTGCGCGATTCTATTCGTACCATCAATCCGGGCAGCAAGGCCATAAGCTCTTTGACCGATATGGCCGATTATTTCCTGGAAAAAATACTGGACCGGGTTAGTAACGGCGGGTATAAAAACTATTATTATTACAGTTTGCACCACGGCGCCCCGTTTGCCGAAAAAGCCGGCAAAGAGGGTACGCTGGTAATCAATGCCGAAGGTTTTTTACCGGAGGGCAGCGATCCCGACCATGTTTTGGCAGCCTTTTTAAACCGGGCCTTTAATCTCGGCTGGCGGCGATTTATCATTTATCGTGTACATGGCCAACGTCTTATTTCCACCGCCGTTATGGGCAAGGGCGATACAAATGATGTGGAGATGGATGTATATGGCAGCGCAGGCGAATATTTTGGCGCCTTTATGCAGGGTGGCACAATCCGTATGCACGGCAACGCGCAAAATTTTGCGGCCATGTGTATGCACCACGGTAATCTGTATATTTATGGCAATGCGGGCAAGGTCTGCGGCTATGGCTCTAAAGGCGGCAAGGTCTTTATTATGGGCAATGTGGTCGACCGGGTTTGGACAAATTCTGTAAACGATAGCCGTACGCAACCATTGGAAATTCTAATTTTGGGCTCGGCTACCAAATATGCCGGCGAATCATTGATGGGTGGGAATTTCTTTTTTGGCGGGATGCATTTTAACGAGAAGGGACAATTATGCTTAAACGAGCGACCCTACCTGGGGACAAAAATGCTGGGCGGCGCGTCACGTGGGAAATTTGTTTTCTTTGATCCTGAAAACCGCTTGCTTGAAGCACAGTACACACACGGCAAGATTGCAGCATTCAACGATGAAGAGTGGCGCTATTTTGAAGGAAAAATCCGCGAAGTATTTGAGCTTTCCAACATTCCGGTTTACAAGAAAAATTCCGGTGAGTACATCAATGTTGAAGGCAAGATGATCGAGTTTAACAGCGATGTTTTTAAGATGATTGTACCCAAAGGCGGACTGAAAGGTTATGAATCGCATTAACTTCTGAAAATTGGAAAGGGTTATTTTCAAGGAAGAGTTACTAATAATCTTAAGCCCGATTATAAAATCTTTCACGGGTTAGATGAGCCCAACAAAGCTTTTTTAACATATTATTTTATATCGTCTTAATAAGCTGTTGTTATTCAAAATACAGTTACTTCGAAATTAGTCACAAACTATCTATTATAACCTAATTATTAAACTACTCTTTTCTCAATCCGACTATCCCAAAGTTATCCATAGATATTATCTATTAATACAGGAGTCCTTATGCGACAAATATTTACTATAATTATTTTACTTCTAATAAGTGGCCACAGTTTTGGCCAATCAATCCCCGGGGCAGCGCCGGGTGCAATCGAAGAAAACACAATCGCCCCTTCAATCAGCCAAAACCAAACCTCGGCCTGGGAAGAATCTGTGATCAATAGCGGGGATTTTGTTTTTGCCACTACAACCTACACATTCCAGGATATTGTCGTTTTCAGCTATTTTAATAATTCCTTTTTTTATCTGATTGCACAGGATGGCACATTGCTGGATTCCGTTGCTTTAAATGAAAATGAATTCCATTCTTTTTCACCGGGAAATGGTATTTACAGAGTTGAGGGGAACAATTCTTTTTCACTTTTAATAGGTGACCCCATTTCACGCATTGTACTCGGCTATTTTGCTGTAGATGAATCCGGGAACCCACTTTCTACTTTATTAAACACATATATGCCTAAGATATGGTCGGGGCAGGAAAAATTTATTGTATTTGGATATAATGACAACACAGAATTTTCTGTCAAGAATCTAACAGATACAACTCTTATTGCAGCCGGGATTCTTAATGAAGGCGAACATCTTGAAATCCCCGGGGCGCTGGGCAAATTTTTAAGTGTTGTAGCCAACAAACCTGTTTCAGCGCTAAGTTACGCCGATCAGGGCTATTTTGTGCCCTCCACAAATGGGACTTTCACCGGAACCCAATTCTATGGATTCTCCGGCTATATTGGCTCCTGGGCCAATGGAATTGTAATTACACCTTATCATGATTCTACAAATTATCTTGTTTTAAATAGTGTATCAGGTGATACAATCGCACAAGGTGTTGTTTCTGTTGGCGAAGCGACCGAGATAACAATCTATGCTGATACTTATTGGGAGGTTTCAACCGATATGCCAGCCACCGCCGCTAATCTACCGTACGCCGGATGGTCAGGAAGCTATGCGTATTTGGCACGGCAAATCGATGAAAGTGGAAGGGGTATAGGAACACATTTTCTAACACCCGTCATTAGCGGTAATTATGATATTTTTTCTTTTGAGGACAATAACCAAATAACAATTGTTAAAAAAGAATCTGCCGACACCGTTTATAACGCCACATTAAACTCAGGCGAAAATTACACCTACTTTAGCTCAAAAGGGGTATATGAAGTAAATGGTACACAAAACCTTTCGATTGTTTCATCCACAAGCGGCTCGGCCGGTGGAGATTTTGTTCCACTAAATTTTGCAGTAGGCCTGCCCGATATTTCTATCTCTTCAGCAGATATCGTTTTTGATCCCGATTCTGCCGACCGACAACCCGGTGATGCGATCACAATTTATGCAACCGTTCATAATTATGGCTATCAAACGGCTTACGAAGTGCCCGTCCAATTTTATGATGGCGACCCAAGTGGTGGGCTTGCTATTAGCCCGGTAATGTATGCCGATTCAATCCCGGCGGGTGAAAGCTTTACTTTTTCTGATGATTGGGTTGTCCCCAACCTACCGGAATACCATGCTGTTTATGTGATCATTGATCAAAATGGTAGCATTGTAGAATCGAACAGCTCCAACAATAAAAGCTTCCGGTTTATTGTACCCAATCAGGATTTATTGCCACCACTCTCAACAGTTGTGGATGCTCCGGTAAGTGTAAAAGTGATGGGCGATTCCCTGGAATTTAATTTTTTTGAAATCTGTGTAAGCGCATTCAACACCGGTGATGTGGATGCATTAAATGCCTATACTATCCTCATGCTTCCTGTGGGATTATCAACCGTCGACCCGGACTCTGTTAGCTTTGGGAATATTGCGCCAAGTGCCACAGCGGAGAATTGTTGGAGTGTGAGCATTGACAGCCTCCCTAATGGAACAGTTGTTTTAGGTGAAAACGATAACCAAAAAGTAGGCGAAGAGGCCTTCTTTTATTCGGTTAAAGTAAACGCGGACAACGCGGAAGAAAAATGGATTAACCGGATGTTATTGATTAGCCGGCCGACTAGCTTATCGGATAGTAATCAAAAACTGGCCACGCCGGAATCATTCAATCTAAAGCAGAATTTTCCCAATCCGTTCAACCCGGTCACGACAATTGAGTACCAGGTTCCAAAAGCCGCTCATGTTATTTTAGAGGTTTATGATATTACGGGCAGGAAAGTTTCTACCTTGGTCAATACGCAAATACAAGCCGGTTTTTATAAGGCCGTGTTTGATGGCTCCAAGTTTAGTAGCGGCGTATTCTTTATCCGGCTGAATGTAGATGGTAAAAATTCTTCCGTACGACGCATGATGATGATTAAATAAGGATAGTGTTTTTAATGCTAATCAACTTTTATCAGTATGTAGAATGATATTAAATAAAAAAGCTGGCACTCTTTTAAAAAGGGTACCAGCTTTTTTTTTACTCATAATAGATTTAAAAAAGCCCATTACAAATGATTTGTTCTCGCCATTCTTTCAATTTTTATTTCAGCAAAATAGCTTTGCGGATTTTTAAATAACTCGCGGCCTTAATTTTGTAAAGGTACACGCCACTCGGAACTTGTTGGCCCAAATTATTCTTCCCGTTCCAAACCACCGATTTTTGTCCGGCTGCCTGAAAAGAATTTTGCAAAGTGCGGATTAACTGGCCGGCCATATTATAAACCTTTAAAGTAACTTTTGAAGACTTTGGTAAGTCATATACAATCGTCGTTGAAGGGTTAAATGGATTAGGATAATTTTGATATAGTGTAAATTTTACCGGAAGCCCATTCTCAAAATCATTAATTGAATTGATGATTGGGGTCATAAAAACAAATGTATCGGCGCTTGCTGTTGTAAACTCACCATCATTGATATCAACATACCAGCTATATGAGGCCCCGTCATTTAAAGCACTGCCATCAAAAGTCAGGCTTGTATCATTTGCCACAATTATAGTCGTATCAAATCCTGCGCTTCCCATTATTGAAAAATGATATGAAAGGTCGTTATTATCCACATCCTGTGCAGCCCCCCATAAAAAATCGATGCTGTTTTTTTTACTGACCGTGTCACCATCGGCCAGTTGGAGCAGATGTCCGGATATGGGCGGATCATTTTTTGCCATAACATCTACAAAAACGGTAGCCTGGTCACTTCCACCACGCCCATCCGAAATAACATAGTTGAAGTTATCGGGACCATTAAAGTTTTCTGCCGGCGTATAGGTGAGCGTTGTATCACCGGGATCGATTTGAACCGTACCGTTTGTACCTGTTATATCAACGGATTGAATTTGCAATGGATCGCCATCCGGGTCACTGTCGTTTGCCAAAACAAATATTTTTATCAAGGTATCTTCATTCGTTTGTGTTGAATCATTTACAGCTTGCGGGCTATTATTAATTGCTTCAACAGTAATTAGATCGACTCCGCTATTTTTATATCTCACATCAAAAGCAAAGCCATTTTGAGAGACACCCTCTAAAACATCAAAAACACCACTTCTAAACTGGGTACTCAATACCCTGAAACTATCACCCAGGGCTGGTATATAATTATTTAGCATGCTAATATTAAGTGTACCCGCTAATTCTGCATTTCCATTTATCGCCAATCGGTCATACTCCGTCCCTACATTTAAACCGCCTATCTCAATATTTAAACTACCTGTTGCACCCTGATTGTACAAATCCGTGATTGTGAGTGTACCAGCTGATGCCCCTGGTGCCACTTTTCCATTATTTTGAAAACTTGTCGAAACCGTATTAAGGGTTCCTTTTCCATAAATTTCCCCATTCCATAAATTAAAACTCGAATCGCCACTCAGAAATAAGGTGCGCGATGTGGGCAGGTTTAGCCTACCTTGATTTGTAAAATTTCGCGTCGCATAGACATTTGACCCCAAAGTGACATCTGCCGAGTTCAATTGAAGCCTTGAAAAATAAGACCAACTGGCAACATCCGGGTACACAAAAGTGATTTGCTGGGCGGAACTGCCGCTAAATTTAAATGTTGTTCCGGTTGGACGGACGGCCGTGGTGCGGTATTGTTGGGTGAAATCGCCTTTTAGTTCCACCAAGCCTGTATCGAGACTGTTTTCCCCACCAAAAACCGCATTGCCCATTACAATGAGGTGATCCGACGGATTG
>JAJRVW010000247.1 GCA_024277115.1 Calditrichota bacterium | reverse complement strand
TCTTTCACTAATCCTATATTTTGATTTTCTCTTTTTGCCATGTTTTTTCCTTTGTTTTTTTGGTCAAACTAAATTTAGGAAGGACATGGCAATTTTTCACATATTTGCCTTTTTACACAAATTTAAGGACGCAATCACATTACAGGATAGCCTTATTGCTTTTTACCCATTTAACAATGATGCAAAAGATGAGTCTGGAAATAATAATAACGGTATAGTCAATGGTGCAATTTTAACAATGGACAGAAAGAATAGTGATAACAGTGCCTATTATTTTGATGGAATTGATAATTATATTGCACTACCAAAAGATTTTGATTACAAGGAAAGAACTATCAGTCTTTGGTTTAATGTAAAAGAAAGTGATGTAAATTCAGGAAATAGAATATATAACTCAGATCATCCTGGGTTAAAGTATGGAAGCACGAATATCGATATCTATTTGGGAAATTTAAGGTTTGGTGTCGGTGGTGGCCAAGCCGAGAGTATAATTTACCAAATAGAAAAAAATAAATGGTACCATGCAGTATTAATAGTGGACACTCTATCCACGATGGCATATGTAAATGGAGAATTAATTAATACTGTTCCATTTGTAAACCACCATTCTAACCAAGGAGAAGCTACGGCATTCATTGGAACAAATCGTGATAAAATTAGATATTTTTTTAATGGTTCCATTGATGATATAAGAATTTTTAATCGTAAACTAAATGAATATGAGGTTGTACAGTTATTTAATGAAGAAAATTACCTAAGTGCAAACTTTATAGCTTTTCCGTTAGAGGGAGTCGACTCTTTATCTACCCAGTTTACTGATATGTCACTATCACTTGATTCGAACACAATAATTAATTCTTGGGCCTGGGATTTTGATGGTGATGGTATTATTGATTCAGAAGAAAGAAACCCAAAATGGACTTTTAAGAATACTGGTTTATTTACAGTCAAATTAATTGTGTCAGATTCCCTAACTATGGATACAGAAGTTAAGGAAAACTACATCTCTGTACTTTCAGGAAACCCTCTTATCTCAAAAGTTACTGATGTGCTAAATGATCAGGGTCGTTGGGTTAAAGTTAACTACTCACGTAGTGGGCATGATACTGATTCATTGCTACTTGGGAAAACTTTGTCAACTGAGTTTTATACGATCGAGATCGATGATGGGTCTGGTTGGACTGCTGCTGCAACTAGTAGTGCTTATGGCAAGTCCAATTATTCTGTATTGGTGCCTACTACAATAGATTCTACTTCCGAATCAAATGGAATAATTTATTTCCGAGTAATTGCAACAATGGAAGAGGGAACTTTTGTTAGTCAAATTGACTCAGGATATTCTGTTGATAATTTAAAACCATTTATTCCAAGCGGGTTAGCTGCTTCTTTGACTTCAGATTCAATGGTCAAAATAGAATGGCAATCTAATAATGAGACTGATTTTCAGTTCTATACAATCTATAAAAAAACAGATAATATATTTGAAGAATTAAAGCAAACTATTGATACGGTTTTTATTGATTCGGATGTTCTAGTTGGAAAAAGTTATTCTTATGCTATTACTGCAACTGATCATTCGGGTAATGAAAGTAACCCATCTGAAAATATTGATATAACAGTGACAAGTTTAGAAGAAGAATCTTTAACACCAGCCACATATTATTTGTCTCAAAACTATCCAAACCCTTTTAATCCGGAAACTACAATAAAGTATGGCTTAAAAAAAACAGGGATTGTTAAAATAAATGTTTATGACGTACTTGGTAATAAAGTGGTAACATTACTTGAAGGAAGGAAGCAAGCAGGTATTCATACTATTTCCTTTTCTGGTTTATATTTAAGTACGGGCGTTTATTACTATTATATTCAAGCAGGAAATTTTACTGCCACCCGGAAAATGTTATTGATCAAATAATATAAATGTAGCCATACCTTGGTTTGGATCACCAAATATTGCAGAGTAATTTGCTTCAATATTTGGTTAATTCTATGGTAGAGATGTAAAATTGTAATAAAATTTTTATTTCTGCAAACTTATTTGTATACTTGAGCAATCGTTCAAGTGTTGATAGGCTATGGAAAATTTAGAAACATGTGCAGTTAAGCTAATTGATCAGGAAAAAGTGAACAGGGTTGTCTCTTGTCTCGCCGATCTTGATACTACCGAATCCATGTCCGGTATTTTTAAAGCCCTGGCCGATCCAACACGTTTGCGGATAGTCCAGGCGTTGATTTTGGAAGAATTATGTGTGTGTGATATTTCGGCTGCGATAGATGTTTCCATCTCGGCTACGTCGCATCAATTAAGATTATTACGCAATTTGCGAATTGTAAAAAACCGTAAAGAAGGAAAAATGGTGTTTTACTCAATCAACGATGATCATATTCAGGCTTTAATAAATCTTACTTCAGAGCACGTTATGGAGGAGAAAAACAATTAAGACGATGGCAAGTTTAATAAAAATTTTAATGACATTTTTTATTTTGATCCAGGCTTTATTTTTTCAGGTAGATTTGCCCCAGCTTGTACTTTGTTTTGGAGATGATGGACACATAGCACTCGAAAATAACGATGGAGTAGCTTGTGGCCATCCTGAAAATATGCTGGCAAAAGCAGTTAAAAAATTACAATCTATCAGTGAACAGCATGATGCTTGTAAAGATGTCATTTTAGATTGGCATTTTAGTAATGCCGACCTTACAAAAATAAAAAATAATATCCCCAAAGTAAGTTCATACTTTGTTCAATTTTTTCCCTCTATTAATAAGGTCAACGCCCTTTCGTTTATTCAAAAAATATTTTTAATCGAAAAAAATACTACAATCGAGAGCATCCACACAACAGTCCTTCTTATTTGATCCCAGCCTTTTAAACAGGTTCTCCTGTTTTCCGTTAAAAATTAAAATTAGCGTTTCTCTTTAAAGACATCCGAAACTGTCATTTAAAACCGTTTTTTTTAGCGTTTCAGGCGAAATCCTTGATTTGTCGGAACGAAGAACCTATTGTCGATTGGATTCTTCGCTCCGTTACACTTCGCTCAGAATGACACTAAAATGGAAGCTTATAGAGAGACAATATTTAATCTTAAACCAAAGATTGGCGCATTGGCCAATCGCGACTAAGGAAATCTATAATAAATTATTTTGTTTGGAGTACTAATGAAACCCATACACATTTTAGGTATTGGCATGCTGATACTTTTAACAAGTTGTGCCACAACGCGGACCACCGCAATTGTGCCTGAAAGTAGGCCAATACTAAAACAGATAGCCCCAAAGGATGCACAAATAGACAACCGTTCGAGTGACGTGGAAGATCCTAAAGGCACATTAACTTTAAAAGATGCCCTGCGGCTTGCCTTAATGCAAAACCCGCAATTGGCTGTTTTTGCGTTGGAAATCAGGGCGCGAGAAGCTGCAAGCCTGCAAGCATCCTTGTTGCCCAACCCGGAGTTTTCGATTGAAACCGAGAACTTTGCAGGCAGTGGTGTTTACCGCGGGATTGACGCAACAGAAACAACAATTTCGCTGGGGCAACTGATAGAACTTGGCGGGAAAAGAGCAAAAAGAACTGAGTTGGCCGCACTGCATAGCGACCTTGCCGCCTGGGATTTTGAAACAATGCGCCTGGAAGTTTACAGCGCTGTAATGGCAGCGTATACGCAGGTAATGGCCCTTCAGGAAAAAGTGAAACTGGACAGTGAATTGTTAAATATTGCAGAACAACTGCATAAAAATATCGAAAAGCGTGTTACCGCTGGCCGGCTTTCCCCTGCAGAAACTGCGCGTGCTTCAGTGGCCGTTAGTAATGCCAAGATTAGTTTGCAACGGACAAAACGGCAATTAACCGCAGCGCGGCGACAGCTCGCAGCAACCTGGAATGGAAAAGGCCTTTTTGAAAATGTTGCCGGAGAGATGAATGTGATAACCACCCTTCCGGATATGGGGCCAATTGTAGAAAAATTAGTCCAATCACCAGAGTTGGCGCGTTGGGCCGTGGAGATGGACCGGCGCCGGGCTTCCTTAAAACTATCGGAAGCAATGGCCGTACCCGATCCTAATATTAACCTGGCTTTTAGGCGCATCCACGAAAGTGACGATAATGCTTTTGTGGCCGGCGTATCGATCCCGATACAATTATTTGACCGGAACCAGGGGGCCATTAAAGAAGCTGAAGTCCGTGTAAAACAAGGTGAATGGGAAAGAAAAGGCCGGCTAAATACTTTGA
>JAJRVW010000020.1 GCA_024277115.1 Calditrichota bacterium | reverse complement strand
TCTTACTCTTACTCTTACTCTTACTCTTACTCTTACTCTTACTCTTACTCTTACTCAAAAAAATAAACCCGCCTAAATACAAAAACAAAGCATAAGCAAATCCAAGTTGAAAAAATTAATTTATCCACACAAAACACTGCCACCATTTATATTTAGCACTTCGCCGGTAATGGCCCGCGCCATATCCGAGGCAAGAAATAAAATCCCGTTGGAAATATCCTGAGGCTCGGGGATAAAGCCAAGCGGCATCATTTTTTTTATCTTGCTTTTATTTGTCTTCATAATCGCTTCGGTCATATCTGTTTCGATCCATCCCGGCGCGATACAATTAACACGGATGCCATCGGGCCCAAGCTCTTGCGCCACCGATTTTGTAAAACTGATTATCCCGCCCTTTGAAGCTGCATAATGAGAATAATTTTTTTCACCCACCTGTCCAGCCGTAGAAGAAATATTAATAATGGAACCTTTGGTATTATGCTCGCGCATTTGACGGGCAATTAAGGTTGTAAAATAAAACACACTGTCAAGGTTTACCTGAATCGTTTTGCGCCACATATCCACTGTGTACGAATCAATATTTGCCTCGATCCAGATACCGGCATTGTTCACCAGGATATCAACATTCTCCATTTTATCGCCCATTTTTTTAAGGAAAAGTTCAACCTCATTGTAGGCGCTTACATCGCATTCCATAAAAAAAATATTGCCGTCAAATTTTTCACACTCTTGTTTTAGCAAATCGGCGGCACGGTAATTTTTATTATAATTAAAGGCCACATTTGCGCCGCGGCTTGCAAAAGCACGCACAGTTGCCGCACCAATTCCACGGCTGCCCCCGGTAACAAGTACAGTCTTTCCGCTAAAATCCAGCATGTAATCTCCTTGGTTATTTTAGTGTGAAATAATTGTCTCAGGAAAATTGAAG
The DNA here is from genome assembly GCA_024277115.1 of Calditrichota bacterium. Taxonomy (GTDB): domain Bacteria; phylum Calditrichota; class Calditrichia; order Calditrichales; family J004; genus JABFGF01. Next base: position 12,800 of record JAJRVW010000020.1, on the reverse strand, counting down.
AGTAATAATAAAGGAACAGGCATTTTGATGCAATTAATTTATTTTGTCAGCATATTTATATCCGGGCAAACATTACTTCCTCAAAAAGGTAAGCCCGCTATTTGTAACAGACAAAACCGGGTAATCATTCCCCTGCTTGCGCAGATAATTATTTTTAATGGCCACATAAATCATACGGATTATATTTTTTATCTCAAGATGGCCAACTATCCCAAAATGTGCCGATTCATCAATGCGCCGTTTACTAAAGCGGTCTTCTCTATTGCCCTTTAAAATATTGGCGATGGTTGTAATGCCAAACTTGCCGTCAAATTCCCACACACAGCCAACGATACTTTTAATCGGGTCAAAGCTTGTACGGACAGTCTCCTCAGCCTCAGGCGATTTCCAGTCCAGGCAAATATCGCAACCACCACAATTCTTCTCTTCATGTTTTTCGCCAAAATATTCCAAAATATATTGGCGGCGGCATGAAAAAGTAGTGGTATAATTTTCAATATCATCCAGCTTTTTAAATTGCAGGTCCATCTGTTTTTGATACGCTTTCCAGTCAATGCCAATCTTTTCCCACTCCACTTTTTCCGAGATGATCTCAATACCGCGGCCACGGAAAGGCGGGCTGTATAAAACCAATTTCTTCTTCTCAAGATTGTGCATGGTGGCGCTAAACTGCTCCTGGGTCATTTCCAAAAAAGACAGGGTCTCGCCCAGCTCAAAACTATTATGCTGTATACTTATAAAATAATTGATCATTTTATGCTGAAGCCGCGCACGCTTGGTAGCGCTTAAGGCCCGTTCGTTGCTCACAATAATATCGGCCTGGAAATTGACCGAGCTTTTAGTCATACGCTTTAAAATATTTTGTTTTTCCAGCGTTTTTATGGCCGCTCCCACCTGCATCTCGTGGGCGCCGGTACGCGTGGCAATTTCTTTGTAGGTCAGGTGGATTTCCTTGCGCCCGAGGCTAAACAAAAAATCATAAATTTCATGGATTGTCTCTTTGGGCGGAAAAGAATTTTCAATTAAAAATTCCTGAATACGGCGGTCGCGGTAGCTGTGAAAAAGCAGGCAATACGAAACCCGGCCATCACGTCCCGCGCGGCCTGCTTCCTGGTAATAAGCCTCCATCGAGCCCGGTGTATTATAATGGATCACAAACCGTACATCAGCCTTATCGATGCCCATGCCAAACGCATTGGTGGCCACAATAATCTGTGGACTATTATTGAGCAAATTATTTTGCGCCTCGTTGCGTACACCTTTTTCCATACCGCCATGGTAAGCGGCGGCGGGCAAATTATTTTCATTTAAAAAAACAGCAACTTCTTCAACTGATTTTTTTGTAGAGGCATAAACAATCCCCGAACCCTTTATGGATTTTATTATACGCACCAGCTCTTTTTTCTTTTTTTCCACACTCAGGCCAACGGAAAGAAATTTCAGGTTGGGCCGGTCAAATCCACTGACAAAGGTTTCTATCTGCGCAATATTTAATTGATCGAGAATATCATCCTGCACCTGTTTTGTAGCGGTGGCCGTTAAAGCAATCACCGGGGGAAAATTTAAAGATTTGATAACATCCTTCAGGCGCAGGTAGGAAGGCCGGAAATCGTGCCCCCATTGGGAAATACAATGTGCCTCATCGATGGCAAAAAGGGCGATCGGTACCTGGCGGATCATGGCCATAAACGTGGGCGAATTAAAACGCTCCGGCGCAATATATACAATTTTGTAAGCGCCGTTTTCTATGTCACGGATGCGCTGGCTTTGCTCATCACTACTAATGCTGCTGTTGATAAATGTAACCGGAACCTTTAGGCGGTTAAGCTGATCAACCTGGTCTTTCATCAGGGCTATAAGTGGCGAAATGACAATAGTTACGCCTTCCATCATTAAGGCCGGAATTTGAAAACAAAGGGATTTGCCGCTGCCTGTTGGCATAACGACCAGGGCATTTTTTTTACTTAAAACATGATCAATCACCTCGCCCTGCCCAGGTCGGAACGTATCATAACTAAAATATTTTTGGAGGGTTTTAAGTGCGGTCATATTAGTCGTAACTGTTGTTTCAGATTAATGTGCTTCCTAAATACGTAAAAGAAGATAAAGATGAAGACTAAGCTTATGGAAAACTGTTACAGGAAACTTTGATTTTTTGTTAGGCTGGAAATGTAAATTAAACTTATGTATTTTCAAACCCTTTCTTTTACATTGGCTTTAATTAAACCCGGTGACCGGTGTCATTCTGTAAGAAACATTTTACAATTATAGAACCCTTTTCTTTTTCAGAAAATGATTCTTACAGGGCCGTTTTACTGAAAAGGACCTTAGGATTGGCTGAACAATATCTTTTTTTCTGAAACCGGAAAGAAACTTAATTACTGAAACATTTTCATTTTTGGAGGTAATATGGCAAACAAGATAGCAATCGATGCGATGGGTGGTGATTTTGCTCCACAGGAAATTATCAAAGGCGTAGTACAAGCCCTGCGTGACGAACCGGACCTGAACGTTGTACTTATTGGTAATGAAGATGCCATCCGCAAAGAACTTGCCATAAATAATTATGATAAAGAACTGGAAATCGTCCACACCGATGAATTTATCACCATGGACGATTCCCCCAAAAGCGCGCTTAACGACAAACCAAACGCCAGTATTACCGTAGCGTTGAAGTTACTGAACGAAGGCAAGGCCGATGCCCTGGTAAGTGCGGGCAATACCGGCGCCACTGTTTTGGCCTGTGCTAAAAACCTGCACATGATAGAAGGCCTGGAGCGCTCTGCCCTGGCGGCCATTTACCCCACCGCAAAATTTACGCCGGCCAGCAAGGGTTTTGCGCTTATGCTGGATGTAGGAGCAACCATCCATTGCTCGGCCAAACAACTGGCACATTTTGCTTTTATGGGCAGTTATTATGTTTCAGAAATTTTAGGTGTAGACCGGCCACGCATCGGCTTACTTAATAACGGCGAAGAGGAGACCAAAGGTGGCCCAATATTAAGCCAGGCACATAAATATCTCAAAAATGAAAAAGAGCTGAATTTTATTGGCAATGTGGAAGGCAAAGATGTGCCCAAAGGCAATGTTGAAATTGTTATCACCGAAGGATTTGTGGGCAATGTGGTTTTAAAATTACTCGAGGGTGTTGGTGAAGTTGTAAAAGATATGGGCAAATACGCCTTCAAAAAGAAACTCACCTGGAAAATTGGCCTGGCTTTTCTGGCCCAAGGAGTTAAAAAGGTAAAGGCTAAAACAGACTATTCGGAATATGGCGGGGCGCCGATTTTAGGCTTTAACAAACTGGTGATAAAATCCCATGGCCGGTCTAATGCAAAAGCAATTATGAATGCCACCAAAGCGGCCCTACTCTCGGTTGAGCATGACATTGTTGGCCACATAACCCATTCGATCCAGGCTTTTAATGAGAAACATGCCATTGATTTTCTGGACATCTAATGATTGAAAGATTTTAAGATTGTAAGATTGTAAGATTCGGTAGTCTTACAATCATCAATCCTCAATTGTTAATGTTTCAGCTTGTTCCAGGCTTTCATCCCACCCAGCATATTAACAGCATTAAAACCATTTTCAAGCATAATGCGCGTTCCGGTTTTACTGCGGTTTCCACTGCGGCAATAAACAATTACTTCTTTATCTTTATATTTTTCCAGTTTACCGATGCTATCTGCAAGGGTCTGTACAGAAATAAGTACGGCGCCTTCTATATGGCCAAGCGGGCCGTTAAACTCGCCGGGTGTGCGGACATCTAAAATTAAAATATCTTCCTTGTCAGCAATTTTCTTTTGGACTTCTTCGGCGGTAATTGACTTAAATTCTTTACTTGTCCCACCCTGCTGTGCATAAAGAAAAAGTGCCACAGCTATAAAAATGACTATTAATACAATTATTGATTTCTGCATGATTAATCCTTCTTTTAAAATTTTATTCTATTAACAAGTTTAATTCTTGCGGGTTACAAACATCGCTAAAATGCAACCGTCTGTCAAGAGAAAAACCAACTTCTTTTATCGCCTTATCAGGACATGCCAGAAGCTCAAAAAACAGGGAATAAACACCATCCCGCCATGGAAGTTGTTGCGATGAGTTTTTTAATCCCCAATCTTTACCTGTTTTAACCGCAAACTATTTGACACGACCGAAACCGAACTCATTGCCATGGCCAAAGCGGCAAAAGCCGGGTTAAAGGCAATATCAAACAGCAGGTAAAGCAATCCGGCAGCAGATGGCATCATTAAAACATTATAGCCAAATGCCCACAATAAGTTTTGTTTGATTATACTTTCCGTACGGCCGGCAAGTTTTTTAATTTTTAGCAGCAGTTTTAAATCCGGGCGTAAAAGTACAAGGTCTGCCGCATCCACGGCCACATCGGTTCCCTCGGCCAACGCGATGCCAATATCGGCCTGCGAAAGCGCCACAGCATCGTTTACGCCATCACCGATCATGGCAACAATCTTTTCTTCTTCCTGGATTTTTTTTACAATCCCCGCCTTCATCTGCGGCGGTTGCTCGGCAAAAATTTTCGAGATAGAAAGTTTGGCCGCTATATGTTGGGCTGTTTTTTCGGCATCGCCCGTAACCATGGCTGTTTCGATTTTCATTTTATTTAACGCACCGACCACATTCTTGGATTCATCTCGAATGGAATCGGCCAGGCCAATAATCCCCAATAATTCTTTATCCTCGGCAACAAAAATCAGCGACATGCCCTGCCCGGAAAGTGTGTCAACTTGGGCATCAATATCTTCAGGAAGTTTTACGCCCAAGGCCTGCATTAATTTTTTATTGCCGGCCCCGATGGCCTTTCCTTCCAAACTGGATTTAATACCAAAACCTGTCAGCATATCCGCTTTTTCAAGACTGACCACATCGAGTTTACGGGATTCCGCCTCATTTAAAATTGCTTTGGCGATAGGGTGTGTGGAGTGTTTTTCCAAAGTTGCGGCAATCCCCAATAAACTATTTTCATCGCCTTTATAAACGATGGCCTGTTCAAAAGAAAGCTTGCCTTCAGTCAAAGTACCCGTTTTATCAAATAAAAAGGTATCGACCGCCAACAACTTTTCCAACACCGATGCATCTTTTACAAGGATGCCCAAATTGGCCGCGCGCCCCATTGACACAATTATTGCTGTTGGTGTGGCCAGCCCAAGCGCACATGGGCAGGCAATAACAATCACATTTATAAAATGCATCAAAGAAAGGCTTAAACCTTGCCCGCTTATCAACCAGACAAGCAAGGTTACAAAGGCAATAACAATTACAACCGGCACAAAAACCGCTGCTATTTTATCAACCAATTGCTGGACTGGCGGTTGGCTGTTTTGCGCCTGGCGCACCCATTGCACAATCTGGCCCAAAGCCGTATCTGCACCTGTTTTTAACACCTGAAATTTTATCTCACTACCGGCGTTGATGGTGCCGGTCAATACAAGTTGCCCTTTTTCTTTGGCCACAGGCAGGCTTTCCCCGCTTAGCATGGCCTCGTCAATTTCGGCATCTTTACTAAGCAGCACACCATCTGCAGGAATGCGTTCGCCATTTTTTACGATGCACACATCACCGCTTTTTAACTGGTTGCTTTCAATCATCTCAACGGCGCCTTCAACTTCCTTACGCGCCTGTTCGGGTTGCAGTTTTGCCAACGAGTTTAGGGCCAAACCGGTTTGTTTACGCGCCCGTGCTTCCAGTGAACGGCCCAATAAGATAAACCCGGTTATAAATGCCGCCGAGTCAAAAAAGAGATGGTAGCCCCGGAAAACCTCCGGTAAAATAAAATCGCCAACCATGATAACCGTGCTGTACAACCATGCCGTGCCCGCGCCAATCGAGACCAGCGTGTTCATATCCGATTTGCCCGGTTTAAGTTTTTTAAAAAACCCTTTTAAGATGGAACGCCCTGCGCCAAATAGGGCCCAGCTTGTCAAAACAAAGGCAATCCCGTTACGCGCAACGGAAGGAATTACTTCGACAAAAGAAAAGAAATGGGGCATGGTCAATACAAAAACAATCAACGCCGAAATAATGGAAAAGACTGAATCCCTTAATTGCCGTTGAATGCGCTCCATGCTTTTGCGCTCATGTTCTTCATCAATGCCACTGGCCTGTTCGCGCCAAATTACCTTTATGCCTGTTTCCCTGGCGATGGTTTTTTCCACCGTTCGTACTGCCACAATTCCGGGGATATATTTTAGGCTCAAAGTTTCGTTGGCGGTGTTAAAACTGCTCTCTTCCACTCCGGGGATTTCTTTTAAGGCCGCCTGCAACGATATAAGTTTTGTGGGATCGTTAAACTCGGGGATCACGATTTCCGATGTGCGTGTACGGATGCGGTAACCGGCATCCTCGATCGTGGCAATCAGTTTTTCAGCATCGGCAACCGGGCCGTTAAAACCAATGGCGGCCTGCTCTGCGGCGAGATTCACATCCACCGATTGCACCCAGTCGATACCATCGAGGCTCTTTTTTACACGCGCGGAACACGAAGCGCAGGTCATGCCATCGATGGGCAAAACCATAAAATTTAAATGTGGATTGTTTTGTTCGGACATATTTTTTCTCTGTATTTTTGTTGTATCATCTCTATCGGCTTAATGCGCAAAGTTGAACTTGTTTCAATATCCTTTAACGAGATATTGAGTTCAATCGTAGTTTTTGATCATTGCTGCAAAACTAAATCAATTCGGTATAAAATCCGCTATTATTTCATCACAAATCATAATACCTTTTTGGGTTAAATGAAAATAGCCATCGGTAATTTCCACCAAAGCCCCGTCCAGCAGCTTTTTATTGTTTGTGGCATAGCTTTCCAAAAACGGAATATTAAATTCTCTCTCAAATTTCTTTAAGTCAATCCCTTTTTTAGTGCGCAGGCCCAGCATAATTTTTTCAAAGATGCGTGTATTGCGGTCAAGAGTTTCCTCAAAATCCACCACGCTTTTAGCGTCTTTCAAATCACGGATATAAGCGGACAACGAGCGGACATTGCTCCAACGTTTTCCATCCCAAAACGAATGCGCCGAGGGGCCAAAACTGAGATAATTGGTATGATCCCAATATTTATAATTATGGCGGGAATAATATTTGTCCGATCGGGCATAGCTGGATATTTCGTATTGTTCAAAACCGCTCTTTGCAAAAACGCTCATCGTCTCTGCATAAAACCGTTCCTGCTCTTGTTCGGATTTATCAAAAATCTGGCCACGTATAAGTTTTTTATAAAAAGGCGTCCCTTCTTCAAAGATCAAATTATAGGCCGAAATGTGCTGTGTATTTAAGGCGATCCCTTTGTTAAGGCTAAACAGCCAATCATCCAAAGTTTGTTTAGGTGTGGCAAAAATCAAATCGATGCTCAGGTTATCAAATCCTGCATTTTGGGCCTCTTCCACCGTTTTAACGGCTTGGGCGCTATCATGGATACGGCCCAAATATTTAAGCTCGTCATCCTTAAAACTCTGGATACCAATGCTAAGGCGGTTAACGCCAATGTTTTTATAAAATTGAAATTTCTCTTTATTTACCGTTCCGGGATTGGCTTCGAGGGTGATTTCACAATTTGCGCTAAAAGTAAAAAACGTGTTCAATTCTTCAAAAATCAACGTCAGTTCAAATTCGGTAAGGAGCGAGGGTGTGCCGCCACCAAGATAAACAGTATCAAAAACCGATTTATTTAAACCGGCCAGATTTGCCGGATTACAGCCATAAAAACGAATTTCTTTTAATAAGCTTTCAATGAATTCAGAACGGGAAGAGTGGTTTGTGATGGAGTAAAAATCGCAATAGCCGCATTTTGTATCACAAAAAGGGATGTGGATATACAAGCCCGGGTTATTGGAAATGTTTTTCATTTAAAATATTTGCCTTCAAACTCATATTATTTTTCAACTCAAAACCCACATCCGGTAGAAGCGATTTCCTAATCGCGACCCTAAAAACTAAACGCTGTCGGGAGACAGACTTACCTTTAAATTACAACCCTCGGGTAGGAGCTCTTTCACAAGAGCACTCTTCCCAAAAACCAAACGCTGTCAGGAGACAGCCCCTACCTTTAAATTACAACCTTGGGTAGGAGCTCTTTCCTAAGAGCGTGCTTCCTAAAACCCAAACGTTGTCGGGAGACAAGCCCCTACCTTTAAATTACAACCTTGGGTAGGAGCTCTTTCCTAAGAGCGTGCTTCCCAAAAACCAAACGCTGTCAGGAGACAGCTCCTACCTTTAAATTACAACCTTGGGCAGGAGCTCTTTCCTAAGAGCGTGCTTCCCAAAACCAAAACACTGTCAGGAGACAGACTTACCTTTAAATTACAACCTTGGGTAGGAGCTCTTTCCTAAGAGCGTGCTTCCCAAAAACCAAACGCTGTCAGGAGACAAGCCCCTACCTTTAAATTACAACCCTCGGGTAGGAGCTCTTTCACAAGAGCGCTTTTCCCAAAACCAAACGCTGTCAGGAGACAGCTCCTACCGGGCGAATGGAAAAATCACCGGATTACCTGGCCAATGCGGCTGCCGCGGACATAAGGGAACACACCGTGAACAGAAAAATAAATAATCAAAGCCTGGCCGACAATATGGGTGCGCGGTACAAATCCCCAATAACGGCTATCGAGGCTATTATCGCGGTTATCGCCCATGGCCCAGTACGAGTCCTCCGGCATGGTAATCGGGCCATAATTGTCGCGGCTGCCCAGATTGCGAAAACGCGGGGTGTACTCGTTAAAATCCCTTGGGAAAATTCGTGAATCAATATATTGCATGTGGGGTGGACGTGGAAAAGAAAGGCTGTCTACATAAAGCACCTTATTAATAACCTGCAACGTCTGGCCGGGCACGGCAACGCATCGTTTAATATAATCTGTGTAGGTATCTTTAGGGTAACGAAAAATAAACACATCATACGGCTCAGGCTCTTTAATACTTGGGAAACGATAAACATAATCCCAGGGGATTGTCACACCAATCCGAGTGTAAGGAATGCCGATCCAATCGGGTGTTTGCATGCCATATACAAATTTATTGACCAGTAAAAAATCCCCTTTTAGAAGTGTTTTCTCCATAGAGCCGGTGGGGATGGTATATGCCTGAACAATAAATTGGCGGATAATAAGCGCGGCGATTAAAGCAACAAATAAACCCTCCATAAAATCTTTAAAGCGTTTTTGCGATTTTTCCGTCGGTTGACCCGATTGTTTTCCATTTTGGTTTTTAGTTTTTTCATTTATCATAGTTTAAATCAAGTAAAGGAATTTATGGATTAGTGGTTTATTTAAAATTGTGACTGCCTGTTTTTACTCTTATTTTTCTTTAATTTTTTCTTTCTAGTCCTGATCGCTATCCATGGCAAGCACTGCTAAAAAAGCCTCTTGGGGGATTTCTACCCGACCGACCTGCTTCATACGCTTCTTGCCTTCTTTTTGTTTCTCCAGCAATTTGCGCTTCCTAGAAATATCGCCACCATAACATTTTGCAGTTACATTTTTACGCAAGGCCCGTACCGTATCACGCGCGATTACCTTTTGCCCAATGGCTGCCTGGATGGCCACTTCAAACATCTGGCGCGGGATTAGTTTTTTTAAACTGCGGGTCATCTTACGGCCCCAATCGTAAGCTTTATCCCGGTGCACGATGGTGGAAAGCGCATCCAGCGGTTCGCCGTTGATCAGTATATCCAGTTTTATAAGCGTGGATTGCTGGTAACCGTCCATTTCATAATCCAACGAAGCATAGCCCTTTGTATAGGATTTTAATTTGTCATAAAACTCAAAAATCACCTCCGAGAGCGGAAAACGAAAGGTCATGTCCGCGCGGTTTGTATCCAGGTAGGAGGTATTCAAAAACTCGGCCCTTTTCTCTGTGCCCAGCCGCATAATATTGCCGATATATTCCGGCGGCGTAATGATCTGCGCCCGGATAAAAGGCTCCTCGATATAGTTAATTGTACCGGGATTGGGCATTTCGGTCGGGTTGTCCAACTCCATAGTCTCACCATTGGCCAGGTGCACTTTGTACACAACATTGGGCACCGTATTTATGATCGATAAATTATACTCGCGCTCCAGACGTTCCTGAACAATTTCCATGTGCAGCAAGCCCAAAAAACCACAACGGAAACCAAAGCCCAAAGCTTTGGAAGACTCCGGCGTATAGAGCAAGGCTGAATCGTTTAATGTCAGTTTATCGAGCGCGTCACGCAGGTTCTCAAAATCCTCGCTCATAATGGGATAGATGCCGGAATAAACCATCGGCTTGACTTCCTTATAGCCTGCCAGAGCCTCGCTGGCCGGGTTGCGTACGTGGGTCAAGGTATCGCCCACCTTGGTTTCGCGCACATCTTTTACACCTGTTATGAGGTAGCCCACCTCGCCTGCTTTTAATTCTTTGACCGGCTCGCGGGTTAAGCGCAGGATGCCAATTTCATCAGCGCTGTGCTCTTGCCGTGTACTGAAAAACTTTATCAGATCGTTCTTTTTTAAGGTGCCGTTAAATACGCGGATAAAAGCAATGGCGCCGCGATAACTGTCAAAAAGGGAATCGAAAAGCAGGGCTTGCAATTTATTTTCGGGGTCGCCTTTGGGGGCGGGGATTACTTCAATAACCCGTTCCAGGATTTCCTTGATACCAATACCCGCCTTGGCGCTGGCATGGATAATTTCATCTTCCTCACAGCCAATCAGCTCGATAATCTGGTGGGTCACATTTTCAACTTCCGCACTGGGCAAATCCACTTTGTTGAGCACGGGAATTATGGTCAAATCATTTTCGATGGCCATATACAGGTTACTAATGGTTTGCGCCTCAACCCCCTGCGCGGCATCCACAACCAGTAATGCGCCTTCGCAGGCCGCCAAACTACGTGAAACCTCGTAACTGAAATCCACATGACCGGGCGTATCGATCAAATTAAAAATATAGGTGTTTTTATTATTTGCCGTATAGTTCATGCGGATGGCATGCGACTTTATAGTGATGCCCCGCTCACGCTCCAGGTCCATATCATCCAGCACCTGCGCTTTTAAATCACGCTGCGAGATGGTTTTGGTTTCTTCGAGAAGCCGGTCGGCCAGTGTAGATTTGCCATGATCGATGTGGGCAATAATGCAAAAATTGCGGATAAAATCGAGATACATTGATTCCTGTTTTTCGGTTTATATACCGATCAATAAAAGTTTTAAATATAGAATCGGCATAACTGTCAAGACGTCCCAAAGCTCAGGACTGTTCCAGTATATAGCCGTTGAAATTAAGGAAAGCCCCCAACAAAATCAAACAAAAGAAAGAGGGAAGAGGAAATATAAAACCTTAAAAAATGAGAATGTAGTTGATTACAGTTTTAGGTTACCCGAATATGATAGGTACAAACAATTTTATGGGTTTTGAAAGAAGTCGAAAATTAACCAACCATTTCAGGATAGTTCGACAGCTTTATAACTTCGAGCAACTCCTTTATCTTGATCCAATTAAAATTAATGTTTTGTTTTCCAAATATCCAACAGCAAAAACATGATCCTCATTAACCCACAGCCCAAATAACGAAGATGATGAATTTTCTACTCGGTCATATTGTTTCCATTTTATCCCATTGTGATGGAATACCGAACTAAAAGCGCCTACTGCAAACAAATCACCGGTATTGGGGTTGCCCCGGATTACTTTTATCACCGGGTGGGAAGATGTCAGGGAACGTTGCCAGGTGCCAGAAAAGCTCTCCATAATATTTTCTCCGGCCACAAAGTAATTTTTGGGCGTGAAGGCAAAGACACTGTTATACAAATCCTGGTCATCCAGGCCGCTAAATTCCGACCAGCTATTTCCATTAAAAATGAGAAAGGCACTTGGAGGGGCAAGTTTACTTCCTGTAGCTAAAATAAAATTACTTTTTAATCCATAAATATCATCGATTGAAGCACCGTTGGTGATTTGAAAAACCACTTCTGCTTTTGCACCATCCCAATGCACTATTTTGCCTTCACGCCCGGCAAAGTACAGGTTCTCACTGCTTGTGCCCCAGATGGCACGGTAGGGTGTGTTGTCATAGAGGACTTGGTCTAACGGGAATGATTGACTGTTTTGGCTATAATGATCTATCCATTGCCAGTTAGAACCATCAAAATGAAACACACCACCATTGCCTGCTACCCAAATATCGTTTTCAGTAAAACCGAACACGGCGCTTTGTCCACCTCTAAATAATTCCGGCTTCCACTCAACGCCATCCCATTTAATAACACCAAATGTAGAATCACCAAATTTAACAGCACCCACGGCATAAACATTATTCTCATCCGTGCCCCACACATCATACAGTTCCCCGGAACCCAACGTGTATTCCGTCCAGGTAAAATCGTGGCTGGTGGCGGCCAGGGTTTTGGCGGAAATGGTGGCGCTGGTGTCTTTGGCTATGCCCGCGCTATCTATACGGTAGGCAAAATAGCTGTATTCGCTGTCCAGGGCCAGGCCTTGGCCGTTCTTGTCGTCAATAATCAGCGTGTCCGGGAGTGAAAAACGAAAAGGTAAAAACGAAAAAGTGTCCAGCTTGCTTATCCGGTTTAAAATGTAGCGGTCACTTTTCACTTTTAGTTTTTTCGTTAAGCGCAGCGATACACTTCTGTGTGTTACTTGTTCAATGCTTACGGTTATCGTGTTGTCAAGTCCTGAAATAGGTTTACAGTATTTTATTTACTAATTGTTCTTTTTCTCTCCAATTATCCTTTCTGTTTGGTTCTGAAAGGACCGAACAGTTTTCCCTGTTTTGCGAAGCAAAAACAGGGGCGCGGGGGCGG
>JAJRVW010000246.1 GCA_024277115.1 Calditrichota bacterium | reverse complement strand
CGGTAAATTACCGACGGCCTTTAAAGATGACGAACCTGTCCTAACCCCAAATAAATTTTCACTTTCCCAAAACTACCCCAACCCGTTTAACCCAAGTACAATAATAAATTATGAATTACGAATTATGAATGAGGTAAAGCTTGTTGTGTACGATGTGCTGGGCCGGGAAGTAAAAACTTTGGTCAATAAAACCCAGCCGGCGGGGAAATACAAAGTAACATTTGATGCAACCGGTTTTTCGAGTGGCGTTTATTATTATAAGCTAAAAGCTGGAGATAAATATGAGACAACACGGAAAATGTTGTTATTGCGATAGCCTTGTTTTTTTAACATGTTAGGCCTGAATAATCTGGGGGAATTAAATATGACTAAAACCCTTGTCCAAATTATACTTATACTAATGGTACTTAATCTGTTTTCAAATGCAAATTCGCAGTCAATAACAATTCTGCGGCCATTTGTTGGCGAAAATGTACCCAATCAACCGCGCTATGCGATTCAGTACGATTCTCCCTTTGGATCAGATACATACATCGAGTATTCTTTAAATAATGGGATAGATTGGGTTGAGGCCACTACTCTGGGCGGTGGAGGGCAAGGTTCAATTTCCTGGAAATTTTGGGAAGTTCCTGATACTTTTTCCTTAGAGTGTAAAATTCGGATTACCGCTAATTCGGATTCGAGTGAATCGGTTATTAGCCCGGGAAGATTTTCGGTTACATGGGTTCAATATGATACAATCACTGTTAATGAAGTTTTAATGTGGTTTGCCAATAACGGTGATGGCTCCTATGATCCTTATCGAGGTGGAGGCGGTTTTTCCTGGCCGGGAGGAAGAGAGGCAAATCAAAGCGCAATCTTCGAAGACGGTTTATGCTGGGGTGGCCTTGTGGGTAAGGCTGTCCATGTTAATGGCAATACACACAGACAGGGTTTACAGCCTGGAAATATTAAAAAGGATGGAAATCCGGCTAATTTGGATAATCCGCAATTTGGCATCTGGAGAGTTAATCCAAAATGGCAATCTTTCACGGAAAGTATCGAAAAAGACCGCCTACAACACGATTGGTACAATTGGCCTGTAAACCTTGGCGCACCGTGGGATGATGTTGATGGCGATGGGGTGTATAATCCTGAAGTTGATAATCCGAAAATAAGTGGTGATGAATTATTTTGGATGGTTATGAATGATATGGATACGACAGTTTCACGATCAACATATGGCGCTGATCCAATCGGCCTTGAAATACAACTTGCCATCTACGCATATAATACAGGTCTTCTTAAGGATGTTGTTTTTAAAAAATATAAAATCCTAAACAAGGGTCTAAATAGTATTGATAGTATGTTTTTTAGCTATTGGGCGGACCCGGACTTAGGCGATGCAGGTGATGATTTTGCAGGTTTTGATACATTGCTTAGTATGTCATACTGTTACAATAGCAGGGCTGTTGATCGTGTTTTTGATTCTCCTGTCCCTGCTGTTGGGTTTTTAATGCTTCAAGGCCCTGTTGTACCAGCCTTGGCGCAAGACAGCGCTTACTTTAATAATAGATGGGTCTTGGGCCATAAAAATCAAAAAATTACATCCGGCTTTGTTTATATCGGTGCCGATCCATATTTTGATCTTCCTGCTCTAGGCGATATCCGGGGGGCATATTCCTTTTATAATAATATGCTTGGTAAACTAGGGGATGGGGTACCAATAATTGATCCCAAAACTGGTTTAGAAACCACCTTTATGCTCGCGGGAGATCCGGTGACTAAAACAGGTTGGTACGATGGACAAGGGTGGCCTCGGGGAGTTGGTACACAACAATCCGGAGACAGGTGGACAGCATTGAGTACGGGCCCTTTTGATTTCGCGCCTGGTGATTCGCAGGAAGTGGTTTATGCCATCATTATGGCACGAGGCAAAGACCATCTGGATAGCATTACCGAGCTTAAACGTAAAGCTTCCGCCGTAAGAGAGTTTTATTATACCGGTAAATTACCCACGGCCATTAAAGATGATGAGACTGTCCTAAGCCCAAATAGATTTTCACTTTTCCAAAACTACCCCAACCCGTTTAACCCAAGTACAATTATAAGTTATGAAGTAGGGGCGAAGAGCCCCGCGGCGGGCCCCTTATATGTCCAACTGGTAATTTACGATGTGCTAGGCCGGGCAGTAAAAACATTGGTCAATAAAACCCAGCCGGCGGGGAAGTATAAAGTCAATTTTGATGCAACCGGTTTTGCGAGTGGCGTTTATTACTATAAGCTAAAAGCTGGAGATAAATTTGAGACAACACGGAAAATGTTGTTGTTAAGATAAATAGAGCCATCCCGGTTTGTCGGGGCGATGTTTGTTACTATAAACTGCGTGCTGGTAAAAATTTTGAGCAAATACGTAAAATGTTATTATTAAGGTAAGGCCCGCTAATATTAGTTTGTGAGATTGTTTTCGTTATAAATGAATTAAATGCCTCTGTGATTTGATTTACGCGAGGAAAGGTTTTTTTATTAAGTTAAGGTACCATTAAAGTATTGAAAACAGTCTACGATTGTAGTATATTTGTAAAACGTCAAAAATTAAGGGGGTGTCATTGTGAAAATATACTTACTTGTTTTATTAATCGTGTCTGTTTTTTTTAATACACATCTATTTTCCATGCAGTCTACTTTTGGAAACCTGATTGATGGACTGACTTCAGGTATGTCAGTAAGTGCTACTGCCGATGGCGGAATGATTATTAGTGGTGTAAGCTCTAATAGTGATTCTACCGTAATTGTAAAAACGGATAAAAATGGCAATGAAGAATGGCGCCG
>JAJRVW010000245.1 GCA_024277115.1 Calditrichota bacterium | reverse complement strand
CTTTCACTAATCCTATATTTTGATTTTCTCTTTTTGCCATGTTTTTTCCTTTGTTTTTTTGGTCAAACTAAATTTAGGAAGGACATGGCAATTTTTCACATATTTGCCTTTTTACACAAATTTAAGGACGCAATCTGTTGTAGCTCCGGCAGCAATGGCCAATACGGGCACCGCCTGGAATAATAATCACCCTAAGCTTACCTGGGATGCCAATACTGAGATAGATGTTAAGCATTATGAGATTTATAAAAAATATGACACCGACCCGGCTTGGCCAACGGATCCATATGCTACCTCTACTACCACAAGTTATACCGATGAAGGTGAGCTGAAATATTCCTTAGGGAATGAAAAAAAATATGTGTATTACAAGATGAAAGCTGTTGATTATCAAGATAATAAATCACCGTTCTCAAGTATTCATTCATTTGCGATTAGCGCGCCACAGCAAAATGTAATTGCGTTTAATTCATTTGAGACGTCAAAACTTGCAGACTACATCCTTGCCGAAAACTATCCCAACCCTTTTAACCCCGAAACAAAAATATCTTTTGGCCTGCCGGAGCAAAGCACGGTTTCGCTAAAAGTGTACAATATCCAGGGGCAGGTAGTGGCCACGTTGGCCGATGGCGTTAAACAGGATGGCTATTATACGGCCTCTTTTGACGGCTCGAATTTATCCAGCGGCGTGTATATTTATCGTTTTGCGGCGAGGGGGCTGGAAAGTGGCAAAGCGTACAGTAAAATAAAACGTATGCTGCTTATAAAATAAGAAAACCTGCCTTTTGAAATCTTTTCGACGAGAGCCTCAGCAGACAGGTTTCTTTTTTGCCCCGGCAATTAAATTGTCGGGGTTTTTTAGTTTACGGGCTTCGGGCCGTATTTCCAAAAAAAATAATCTTTAAAGTATAAATGAAGTAAACCATCTCTCTGACAATGAGCAAAAATCGGTCATACTTTTGTGAATTTGCCCATTTGCAAAAATCGGCAATTATTGTATTTTACGCTCCTTGTTTAATCCATCTATATTAAGGAGTGTCATGGCTGTCAGGACTTTTATCAACTTTGTTATTCTTTCCCTTCTTGCCTCATCTTTGCTTTTTGCCCAAAAAGGGCCGCGCAATAACCATTTGGAAATTAAACCGCAGCAAAGCCGCTATTTTCAAAGCATCCCAAAAAACAATCTTGCCCAAACAAAAAGCTACCCAACAGCCTTGCATAATGTGGCCTATAAAAGCCTTGCCGCCACGCCCGAAGAGATCGCGCGTGGTTATTTAAAAAAGAACGGTTTTAAACTTGGGATCAGCGATGTGCAGGGTACGCTTGTCCATTCCTCCACATCGGAAATGCGCGGCGGTTTCCGGGTACGCTTTAAGCAAGTGTATGAAAAATATCCGGTGTATAAATCCAGCGTGGTTGTTTCCATTAACCGGGCCAACACAGTCGTTTTTGTGGCCAATAGTTATAAACCGGGCATCTCTTTAAACCCGGAGATTTTGATATCTGAGCAAGAAGCATTGCAAATTTCCATGAACCACCTTGCAGCAGATGGTGAGCTGAACTTTTTAAAAAATGAGCTGGTAGTTTTTAATTTTAATGGCGTATCCCGTTTGGTACGACACGTCTCTTTTATGCCGCAGGGCAAAAACAGTGGTGATTGGTCTTTTTTGATCGATGCACAAAGCGGGGAAATAATCCAGGCCAAAGACCAGGCGTTTTATTATCAAAGTAAGCAGCCTGCAAGTGGGTTTGGCCAGGTTTTTAATCCCGATCCCATTACGCGCTCCGGGGCAACCTATGGCGATGACGGATTTGTAGACAACAACGATGGCGACTCCGATTCCCTCACCGCGCAACGGGTTATTGTCCCCTTGCAGGAAATAACTTTAACTGGCAGTTTGTACAGTCTAAACAGCGCTTATGCCTCGATCGTAGATGTGGAAGCGCCCTTTACGGGATTGCATGAACAGGACAGCAGCAATTTCTTTTTTACCCGCAGCCAAAACGGTTTTGAGGCGACCAATGTTTTTTATCATATCGATCGTTCCATGCGCTATATCAACGATACTTTGGGTGTTAATGTGATGCCCTATCATTACGAAGGCGGTGTCCGGTTCGATCCGCATGGTTTGGAAGGTGGTGACAATTCCTGGTATGTTGGCAGTCAGGGCTATGTGGCTTTTGGTGATGGCGGTGTGGCCGATGGTGAAGACCAGGATGTAATTATCCACGAGCTGGGGCATGGCCTGCATGATTGGCTGACCCAGGGCGGCCTGTCGCAGGTAGACGGCCTTAGCGAGGGCAGCAGTGATTATTGGGCGCAATCTTATAAACGCGCCAAAGGATTTTTTAGCCCCAGCCATCCGATGTATAATTGGGTTTTTAGCTGGGATGGCCACAATCCGTTTTGGGCGGGGCGGACAAGCGGTTATGGCGCCAAATATCCGTCAGGCCTGGTGGGGCAAATCCATACGGACGGGCAGATTTGGGCGACATCTTTAATGAAAATTTATGACCGTGTTGGAAAGTTTTCTACCGATGTTAATTTTTTGGACGGCCTTTCCATGCTCAACGAAAATTCCAGCCAGCGCGACGCGGCCTTTGCCTTTATCCAGTCTGATCGTGATAATTTTAACGGCCAGCACCTGGACGACATCATCGAGGTGTTTTCAGAAACAGGCTATGTCACCGATCCCGTGACGGTGTTTTTTACTGCTGATACGACCGGCGGCCCTGCCGGTTTAACGGTTAACTTTAGCGATCAGTCGTTCGCATATCCCGATACAATTACTTCCTGGGCCTGGGATTTTGACAACGACGGCGTGGTTGATTCCAATGCAAAAAATCCGCAGTACACATATACCAAACCCGGATTATACACAGTTACGCTTACGGCCTCCGATGGCATAAACACATCAACAGATTCTTTAGTCGATTATATTTCGGTAAATGCCGGGCTGTTTGTTTGGGAAGGCATAAAGGGCGGTAACGACAACAGTGGCCGCTACATTTTTGATAAGCTTAAAAACTTTGGTATCGATGCGGTTTATTCCCGTTCGGAAAAACTGCCTTCGTCGCTGATCGGTTACGATGCTGTGTTTCTTTCCTTTGGCAATGGGCACGGTAATTACGCCAATTTTAACGATGCCATGGCGGCAACATTAATTGAATATCTGGAGCAAGGTGGCAATGTATACCTGGAAGGCGGTGACGCGCTGGGGCGTAACCAGGCCGGTAATTCACAGCTGCTCAGTTTGCTTGGCGTGCAGTCTGCGGAAAACGGCTCTTCGAACGATAAGCCGGTCAGCAACCTTATTGGCCAGCCCTTAAGTGTTTTTAGTGGGATTAGTTTTACCGGGTCCGCCCAATCGGCCAACGCCTCGATCGATCGATTCCAGGCCGATGGCAACGGGACAATTGCCTTTATCGAAGCAGGCTACGGCAATGTGGCGGTGCAGTCCGCCGGGGCTTTTGGCCAGAGGGCTGTGGTTTTTTCCTACGCCCTTGCCGGCCTGGAAGATGGCAATCTGCCTAATACGCGTGAGGATATTTTGGGCAGCCTTTTAAAATATTTTGGGATTCCTTTGCCAATTCGTCCGCGTTTTTCGGTTGACCTGAAAAGTGGTCATGCACCGTTAATTGTACAGTTTACCGATTTTTCATTTTATGACTCAAGCAACGTTCCGCTTTTATGGCGTTGGGATTATAATAATGATGGATT
The DNA here is from genome assembly GCA_024277115.1 of Calditrichota bacterium. Taxonomy (GTDB): domain Bacteria; phylum Calditrichota; class Calditrichia; order Calditrichales; family J004; genus JABFGF01. Next base: position 6,219 of record JAJRVW010000245.1, on the reverse strand, counting down.
AGTGGAATCCGATGAAAAAAATCCTGAATTCACGTTTAAAATACCGGGACGCTATGATGTGAAACTTACCCTTAAAAATGGTTCAGTAGAAACAGATACGGTGATACATGATTTTGTCCGTATTTTTAATGGCGAGAGTGCGCTAAACTTTGATGCCGAAGAGAACTATGTGGAGATTGTTTCCGACTCTGCCTTAAATATCAGTAAAGCGTTTACATTGGAGTTTTGGATGAACCCGGCCAGTTGGGGCGAATCGTCCAACGGGTACGGCCGTATTTTTGATAAAGGCAATCTGCGGATTTATTTACGCAAGCCCAAGGCAGGCAAATACAACGCGGAAAGCCTGATTATTAACATGCGCCATGAAGGGGGCAAAACCAGTACCTACGGCACACCCGATAGTTCCATAACATTAAATACCTGGCAGCACATCGTCATAGCGTACGACTCGGCCAATGACAGCCTACGTGTTTTTATAAACGGTGAGATGGTGCCACTCAATGCAATTATCGGTAAAACAGCCGGGCCGGTACTGGATAATACTTTCACGCCTTTAATTTTTGGTGATGCCATAACAAAAACCCGTTCCTACAGTGGCGCACTGGATGAAATCCGTTTATGGAGTATTGCCCGTCCAAGCGGATTAATTGAAAAATACTGGAACCGTTATGTACTGCCGGAAGAAGTTGGATTGACCGCCTACTGGCAATTTAACGAGGCCAATGGCGATACCCTGATAAATTTGACAACAAAAAGACATTACGGCCTTATTACTAACGCCGATTGGGTGGAAGGAAAACCCGATTTATTGCCAACCGGGATAAAAAAAGAAAAGGCCAATATTATTGTGAATAAGTTTATACTTTCTCAAAATTATCCCAACCCCTTTAACCCGGAAACAGTAATCAATTACGAATTAGGAATTACAAATAAGGTAAAACTAATCGTGTATGACGTACTGGGCCGAAAGGTAAAAACTTTGGTGGATAAAACCCAACCTGCTGGGAAATATACGATTACGTTTAACGCGGCCAACCTCGCGAGTGGCGTGTACTACTATAAACTTGAGATTGCCAATAAATTTGTTTCTACAAGAAAAATGTTGTTGCTCAAATAAAGCCACGCTAACCCGATCCATCGCATGGCGTGTACTACTATAATATAGAAATAAGCCCACTCTCGTTCCCAAACTTAGTTTGGGAACGAGAGTGGGGAGGAATCCAGGATTGAGTACCTCCCGGATTGTAACGTAGATATCTCGAAGGTCACTTTGATACAAGTCAAAAAAAATTACAACTTTTTCAATTTTAATCGTAAATTTAGTGGCTTGAACTTTTCAATCTGCAAAAAATATTTTTAAAAATTTATAACAAAAAAAACCACAATATAAGCTGGGGGAACCATGTTTAAGTATTATTCTTTGCTTATCCTTATAAGCATGCTTTTTATATCCTGTCAGAAACCGATGAAATCGGGGATTGACAAAACGATGATGGACACATCGGTAAAACCAACGGAAGATTTTTATGCCTACATGAACGGCACCTGGCTAAAGGAATTTGAAATCCCTGCGGATAAATCCAATTATGGTTCTTTTACAAAATTGGCGGACGAAGCTAAAATTAATCTACGCAAAATTATTGAAGAGGCAGCCAACACCAAAAACAAACCTGCCGGCAGCAGCGCCCAAAAAGTTGGCGATATGTACGTCAGTTTTATGGACAGCGCCAAAATTGAAGAACTTGGGGTGTCGCCTTTACAAGAAGAGTTTGATAAGATCGCTGCCATTAAAGACCGGGATGGTTTGGTAAAACATGTCGCCTACCTGGCAAGTGTTGGTGTGGCCGGGCCTTTTATCCATTTTGTTGGGCAAGATGGCAAAAACTCATCACAATATATTGTTAATATTTATCAAACAGGCATTCATTTGCCCGACCGTGATTATTATCTAAAAGATGATGAACGCAATAAAGGCATCCGTGCTAAATATCTGGCCCACATAGAAAAAATGTTTAATATGGCCGGTATTGAAAATGGCGCAGCCAAGGCCAGGACTATTCTGGATATCGAAACGAAAATCGCGCAAGGCCACTGGACACGCGTTGAAAACCGTAATCCGGTGAAAACATATAATAAACTGGCCCTTGCCGATCTAGATAAAATGATGCCTAATTTTAATTGGGCGCTTTATGCTAAAGAGGCTGGGTTTCCCGGTGAAGACAGTTTACGTGTTTACCAGCCAACATACCTTGAGGCGGTCGACAAGGTTTTGGGCGATGTTTCGCTTGAAGATTGGAAAACATTTTATACCTGGAATGTTTTAACTAACGCCGCGGTCTATTTAAGCCAAAATTTTGTTGATGAAAATTTCGATTTTTTTAGCAAAACGTTACGCGGCACCGAAGAAAACCGGCCACGCTGGAAAAGGGCCGTCTCTTCTGTGGAAGGATCACTGGGCGAAATTGTTGGCAAATTATATGTAGAGCGCCATTTTAAGCCCGAGGCCAAAAAACGCATGTTGCACCTGGTCAATAATTTAAAGGCATCCTTAAAAGAGCGCATCAACGGCCTGGAGTGGATGAGTGCGGAGACCAAGGTTAAAGCACAGGAAAAGCTCTCAAAATTTACCACCAAGATTGGTTACCCGGATAAATGGAAAGATTACTCGGCATTGGAAATAAAAAGTGATGATTTGCTGGGCAACCTTACCCGTTCTTCCATCGTGGAATATAACCGCAATATGGATAAACTGGGTAAACCGATCGACCGTACCGAGTGGGGCATTACGCCACAAACAGTGAACGCTTATTATAGCCCAAGTAAAAATGAGATCGTGTTTCCCGCAGCTATCCTGCAACCACCTTTCTTTAATATGGATGCGGACGATGCCGTAAATTATGGCGGGATTGGCGCGGTGATTGGCCATGAAATCACCCACGGTTTTGATGATTCGGGCAGGCAGTATGATGGCGATGGCAATTTAAAAGATTGGTGGATCAAGGAAGATGCCGATAAATTTATTAAGCGTGCCAATGTGATGGTAAAACAATACAACGCCTATAATCCAATCGATACCATGCATGTGAACGGTAAATTTACTTTGGGTGAAAATATTGCGGATATTGGCGGTTTGACGGTTTCATATTATGCGTATCAAAAATCGCTTAATGGCAAAGAAGCGCCGGTAATTGATGGTTTTACCGGCGATCAACGTTTCTTTTTAGGATGGGCACAGATTTGGGCGCGTAAGTATCGCGACGAAGCTTTGCGTAACCGTTTGCTAACAGACCCGCATTCGCCAAGCCAGTATCGTACAAATGGGATTACCTCGGATATGGTTGAGTTTTATAATGCTTTCGGCGTTAAAGAAGGCGACGGCATGTACCGCAAAGAGGAAGACCGCGTTAAGATTTGGTAGGTTTTAAATATTTAGATTAAGCCCACAATCGTCATTCTGCAGGAGCCTTTTTCCTTTGATTATTTCTTACTGGAAAAGGTTTTTTGCAGAATGACTTTTTTTTTGCCAATGATTACATCTACTAAAATAGCAAAGCAAACTGCATGCGTAAATCGCGTTTCAGTTCCTTCTTTGTTTCGCCTGTTTTTAAGATTGTATCTTTGGCGATATAGCGTCCCTTTAGCCAAACCGAAAAATTGTTTAGCAGCTGCCATTTAATCAGCAAATAGCTTTTATGGCCATTGCCAAACAGCGCAAGATTAGAAAATGTGCCCGGCAGCCCACGTTCATATTCGTAAATCCTCGAATCGAATGAGGCTGTATTAAAAAATGTAAAACGCGTGTTTAGGGTGATTTTTTCTAAGAACCGGTATTCAAAATCCTGAAAAAACAATGTACCCTTTTCGTCTGATTCGGCTATAAAAGTTTGCTCCCAACGCGTACGCAAACTGACGTTTTTTACAGGCTTGTATTTTAACTCCAATCGAATAAATTTTTGTTTTTGAGTGATGCGGCTATTTTCGTTTCCGGTTTTTTTAAAGGACTCAGATTCCCTGTTCCTGTAACGGAGGGTGGTAAAAGTATTTTGGGTTTTCCAGTTTAGCTGGCCGAGCCACTCGTTTTTATCTGTTGGCATGGGATCAAAATAACTGCGCCATAAATTTTGCTCGTACATTTTAAACCCGCCAAAAGAGAGTGAAGGGATCAAGCTAAATTGAATGCCGGCAAAGTAGCCCGATGTACCTTGTGGAAATGCATCTGAGTCATCAAAACTACGGCCATCAACCGAGAGGAAATCTTTTGCCATGCGCCAAAAAGTAGCGCCAAGCTTAAATTTATCCTTAAAGAAGTAAGCAGATTGCATCCACCCGGGACCACCCTCTTTTGCCCGGCTGTATTCCCCGCTAAACCTAAGATAGTTGACTGCCCAATTATAACTTAGGGCTGCCTGCTCTAATTTGTCGCCTTCAAAAGCAAAATATTGTCGCCTTTTTTTCTCGCCCAAAGCCGTAAAATTGTTTTCGACCCGTTTATTAAAATTATACAGATTAATTAATCCGCCGATTTTTAAGGAGTTGATGGGCCTGTAATAAAAGCCTGTGCCCCAATTGCTCTCAATAATTTTATTTTTTGAATTAATTTCTGAAACACTGCGATGGAATCCGGTATAATTAAAGCCTGTAATTGTACCATCTTCCGTTCTGATATCGCGATTTGTTTTTGAGTAGAAAGCAAAAACGTTTAGCCTTTTATTAAAACTATTTTCAATAAAAACACCAAACTTTCCTGTTGCTTCCGAACTGGTTAAATTGGGCCGGGCTATTTGTGAAGGCTCTCTAAAAACAGCGGCAAGATAGATACTTTTTTGTGTTCCATAAGGGTTGGATTGTGATAATCCCTGCCCAAATTGAACATAGAAATCACCGGCAATAATATTCCACTTATCCTTTTTGTATTGTGCAGAAAAGTTGGCATGATCGATATAGTTTAGTTCTCCCGGGTCTTTTTGGGCAATAAATCCAAAAGTGAGGTAAGGGCTGTACTGATACTTGACCCGGCTGTAATTATTCAGTGCATTGCCCTGGTATTTCCCGGATTCAATTTCCGGTACAGGTTCAATTTTGTAGCTATTACGTTGGGTGATTTTTAGTTTATAGTTTTGTTTTTTAGACACTGTAATAAAATCTTTTATAAGATCATAAACAGGTGCGGTAATTATTTTGCGAATTTGGCGTTTACTGCGGAATGCCCCTTTTTGATCCCTGGTTAAAATGATGCTATCGGCCATCGTTGAAGTGATCAGTGGGATTGTTGTTAAGTCACCATGCGCTGCAGTATTAATGTTTACCGGGCTTTCTTGTAACTCAAGTAAAAGGTCGTTTAGATAGGTTTCATCTTCGGATAAATCATTTATTAAATTCAACAGATTGTCTGACTGTGCTAAAAGAGGTTGAAACACAAAGAGGATTATAATAATTATAGCAAATAAGAATTTTAAATTTTTCATTATTTCTGAATTTGAATTATAACTCTATGATTATACAAAATTTAGAATGATGGGAACAAAATAAAAATCATAATAAATGTAAAAGAAGTCAAGATAACATTTGATTTACACTGGACGGACTTTTATATTGGTCGCCATCTCATAACATTTTATCCCCCAAAAATGCAAAGGAATAACATGGCTAAAGTTGCAAAAAACCAGGCAGAGGTACAAAGTTTTACATTTGGCAAGCGTAATTTATATATTTTAACAGTTGGCATAATTACAATAATCATCGGTTTTATTTTGATGGCGCAGCCACCTGTTAATGGCTTTATGTCCCGCACATTGGCACCTATTGTTTTGGTGATTGCTTATCTGGTTATTATTCCCATATCGATTTTGGCAAAAAATAAAGAATAAACATCTTGAAAAAATAATTTAAGACCCGTATATTTAGCGTCTCTTAAAAATACAGGGCGGTTAGCTCAGCTGGTTAGAGCATCCCGATACAAATCGGGAGAGTCACTGGAACCGCCAAAGAAATTCAGTATTTAAAGAACAACAAGATTATAAGTTAGAAGGGCGGTTAGCTCAGCTGGTTAGAGCACCTGCCTTACAAGCAGGGGGTCACTGGTTCGAATCCAGTACCGCCCACAAAGCCTGGATGCGAAAAGCATTCAGGCTTTTTATTTTTAGGATCTATATGTTTTGGACTTATGTAATTTATTCCACTAACACAGATATTTACTACATCGGGCAAACCAATAACTTG
>JAJRVW010000244.1 GCA_024277115.1 Calditrichota bacterium | reverse complement strand
GGAATTTTTCATGCCGGGTTTAATGCCGCTTACAGCAAAGCCGCCAGTGATGCCGCGGGCATACCCAACGAGAATGCATCCGCCTGGGTCGCCGAACAGGTTCCGGGATTTGACGCTGTTTTTGCCGGCCATTCGCACCGTACCGGCCCGATGAAAATTGGCCCTCAAAACCAGATTAACTTTAATGACGGGCCTGTACTAATAAATGCCGGTTTCTGGGGCAAGAACCTGGCCGTGGTTAAAATAATCCTTAAAAAAGATAATGAGAAATGGCATATTGCTGAAAAATCTGGCTGGCTGGAATCGATGAAAGATGTTGAGGCCTCGCAAGCTATTCTTGACCTGACGGCCTATTATCATAAAAAAACCTTAAAATATATTCGCACGCAGATTGGCACATTAACCGCACCGATGAATGCAAAGGAATCCAAGTTTAAAGACACACCGCTGGTAGAGCTGATCAATAAAGCGCAAATGGCGCACACAGGGGCCGAGATTTCTTTTGCCGCTTCTTTTAACGACCGTTTTACGATGGAAGCCGGGCCGATCGCCATTAAAGATATTTATGGCATGTACCGTTTTGAAAATTTTGTTTATATGGTGGAAATGACCGGACAACAAATTAAAGATTTTCTGGAATACTCGGCACGCTATTTTAAATTGGAAAAGGGCCGGGTATTTGGCCGTAAAGATATTCCCGGATTTAATTACGATATGGCCGAGGGCGTAAATTATAAAGTGGATGTGCGGCAAGCAATTGGCAAGCGCATCGTGGAGATGAAAGACCCTAAGACAGGAAAAGATTTTGATTTGGAGCGCACATATAAAGTAGCCTTAAATAGCTATCGGGCAAGCGGTGGCGGTGGACACATGGATGCAGCCGGGGCAAAAGGCAATCCGGTTATTTTTAAAAGTAGCAAAGAAATGCGTAATATTTTAATTGATTATATTGCCGCAAAAAAAACGATCACACCTAGTGTTGACAATAACTGGGCAATTATAAAAAATTAGAATAAGCAACCTTTTACATTATTAATACAATCTCATTTAAATGGATTAATGAATTGCTGAGTTAAAATGAAAGCAGGAATGCATTAATTCAACAATCCAAAATCCAGATATAAAACCAAAAATGAAACTAAAAATACTTTTTCTGCTACTCCTTTTTTATTCCCCGCTCTTCTCTCAGGAGAGTATGCAGCCTTATCATTGGGCCAACGCCTATATTGATTATTTTATTGTACGCGGTGACCTGGACAGCATCAATAAACTGCAACGCCCTTTTAAACGATTGGCCGTGGCAAAAGCACTGCTAAAACTTGATCTTGATGACGGCGCATTCTCACCCAAAGAAAAAGGGATGCTAAAGCTTTTACTGCGTGAGTTTGAATTTGAGGGGAAACAACTGATTAAAAAAGAAGGTGGCTCGGGCTGGCTTGGTTTAATGAACAAAGCGATGCAATTTTTAGGCAAGGGCAAAAAGAATATCGATATGCGGACGGGTGCTTATTCCATTTTGGGATATGATACCTTTCAAAAAAATGATTCCAGCCTTGCTACATTTCAGTTTAATCCCAATGCAACATTTGCCTGGCAGGATATTCTGACAGTGCATTTCAATCTTCGCCTGTTTAACAATGACCCACAAAATTTTGCAGGCAACAAAATTGGCGGGATGTATGCTTTCACCGAACAAGGATATTTAGACATAAACACCGAGTGGCTCGGCATAAAATTTGGCCGAGATTATTTTCAATTAGGACCGGGGCAAACCGGGCAATTACTTTTTTCCGATAACAGCCGCCCTTTTGATATGTACCATTTTCGCCTGGGTAAAAGCGCTGTTCAATTTACATTTTGGGGCATGGCCCTTGATAATGCGGCAACAACTGGCACGCAGGATGCGCATTTCGCTAATTATGCCCGCCGCTATTTAAATGGCCACCGGCTTAGTTTTAACATTGCCAATAAATACCGTTTTGCCTTTAGTGAGGTTGCGCTCTATGGCGGCGCCAACCGAAACTGGGACTTTGCTTTTACTAACCCGTTTTTACTTTATTTTTCACAAGACCGGAACAATGGCAACTCCAGCGCAAACATCCTCTATAATTTTGAGTGGGATTTATATTTTGAAAATGATTTTGAATTTTATGGCGAATTCTTGTGGGACGATTTTCATTTCGGCCAAACTAAAAAAGAACAACTTGAGCCAAATGAGTTTGGGATTATCAGCGGATTAAAATGGGCCAATCTGATTGGTATCAACGGCAGTTTGCTCAATTTTGAGTACGTCCAGGTTCGCAACAGAACTTATAATGTTCGGGATGATTATTGGGGCAAATACCTGCACCGCAACCGGACCATCGGCTATGCCCTGGGCAATAATCTGGAGCGCTATTTTTTACACTTTAACTGGTGGGCAAATGCCGAATTAAAAATCGGGCTAAACGCAGGATTAATCCGCCAGGGCCTTGGCTCAGTTCAGGGTATATTTAACACCGACTTTGAAAATCATTCAACAACTCAAGGTTATGACGAGCCTTTCCCATTTGGTACGGTGGAGTCTGATATTCAGAGTGGTATAAATTTATATTACAGGTCGTCTCAATTTGGACATCTTGAGCTGGATATAAAAAACCACCAATATAAAAATTATCAAAATATTAAAGGGCAAAATACGAATGACCTGCAAATTCGTTTTAGTCTCTGGTTGCAATGGGATTATATTTTCAAAGAGAATAAAGGCTAATTTAACCTGAGTTCGATGTAACAGAAAGTTTTAGAAAATGTCATTCTGAAAGAATCTTTTTCTGGAAAACCATAAGAAAAGATGCTTACAGCATGACATTAAGGGGCGTTTTCTTATAAAACCTCGAAGAATTAAGTCCCATTTTCTTATGTCGAGCTGACGTTAATTTAAACATTTCTCCAGCACAATAACTTTATCCCATTTATTTTCTTATTATTTTTCTTTGCACGTTTTTCTTCCTCTCACCTATTTTTTCTTATTTGCCGATTAAGCCTACCGAAAGTGTTTACATGGACAAGGATGTCACGACTCTTAATATAGGATGTACTTGAAAGTATGGACAAAATAGAGAACCAATTCAATGTTGATAATCTCTCTATTGAAGATTATCAAAAACTTGTAGAAAACCTTCGTATCCGCATAAATGTACTCAATGCTTCAATTTTTTTATTGGAAGATAAATTAGATATAATTGATTTGGACACTGTCAACTATTTGGGAAAGATTAATTCCGAACTGGAAAATATTCGGAAAATGATCTTGCCTTATCCCATCAAAACACAAAACAATAATTAGACAATTAGAGAAAAAATACAGCCTATGGAAGCAAGCGAATTAAAATTACTCGTAATCGAAGATGAACCCATGATCCGCGAGAGTTATATTGATATGCTCGAAGTACTAGGCTATCAGGCGGACACCGCCATTAATGGCAAAGACGGATTACTTAAATTAAGCCAAAAAGAATATCATCTGGTTATTACAGACTTAAATATGCCTGTGATGGACGGCCAGGAAACACTTAAAAGGATAAAGAAAAAATATCCACAAACTGAAGTAATCGTCGTAACCGGGTTCGCTACAATCGAGACAGCTATTAGCGCCATGAAGGAAGGTGCGTTTGATTATATCACTAAACCGGTGAGTTTTGAGCATGTAAAGATTATATTAAACCGTTGCCGGAACCATATAAAAGCACGCAACGAAAATGAAGAGTTAAAGAACCTGAACACGCAATTAAAACATGTGAACGAGATAAAAGATAAGTTTATTACGATCACAAATCATGAACTGCGGACCCCGCTTGCCGTTTTAAAAGGCTATTTTGAACTGGTCGATTTATCCATCGAAGATAAAACAGAAGAGCTAAAAGATTATCTGGGAATTATTTCATCCACTCTGGTAGAAATGATTGATCTTGTTGAGCGCATGCACCACCTCTCGGAAGCGGAGAATGCACTCTCAAAACTTGAAATCAAAGAATTTAACCTAAATGAGACGCTTATCGCAGTAACAAACGAGATGAAGATTTTATTTGAAAAACGGGACATTTTGTTTGAAGCGTATACCGATCCAAAAGGTGTTTTTATTAAAGCGGATCCCGGCTCCATACATAAAGCCATCCGCGAACTATTACAAAATGCTTTAAAATTTACCGAAAAGGTGGGAAAGTTTTACTGCGCGTTAAAAAAGAAGCGACCGATAAAAAAGTTTATATTTCTGTGGAGGATACCGGCATCGGCATCCCGTCAGATAAACAAAGTTATATTTTTGAACCCTTTTATGAAGTACAGGATGTAATGCACCATTCTACTTCCCAAACAGATTTTATGGGTGGCGGGATTGGCGTAGGCCTCTCACTGGTACGAGAGATAATACAATCATGTAATGGAAAAGTTGAGGTACACAGTACCGAAGGTAAAGGGAGTGTTTTTACAATTATCTTACCATTTGTCGAAAAAATGGCGCCAGCCATGATAAGTTGATAAACTAAAAAACCATCATCTTTTTAAATTCTGCAAACCTTTCTTCCAGCCCTTCTTTTGAAATTTCACGTAAACAATCCAGGCTAAAATCTTCTACCGTAAACGATGCTGTTGTGCATCCATAAACAAGGGCAGACCGCAGGGAATTTTCATCATGAACTTCCTGTGACGCAAGGAACCCCAGGAAACCACCGGCAAATGTATCGCCCGCACCGGTTGGGTCTACAACTTTTTCCAAAGGAAATGCCGGGGCAAAAAAGAATGTATCGTTGGAATAAAGCAATGCGCCATACTCTCCGCGTTTAATTACTAATTTTGAAGGGCCCATTTCAATAATTTTTTTTGCCGCTTTCACAAAATTATCTTCACCGGTAAACTGCATCAACTCTTCATCGTTAATAATAACAATATCACTTTTACAGACCACCTCTTCCAACGCCTCACGGCGGATATCGATCCACAGGTTCATGGTGTCCAGCACAACAAGTTTGGGCTTTTTAACCTGCTCCAAAACATGCAATTGTAAGACCGGGTCAATATTTGCCAAAAAGATATAATCCGAGTTTTTATATTGTTCCGGGATATTCGGTTCAAATGTTTCAAAAACATTCAGGTCGGTAAACAAAGTGTCGCGCTGGTTCATATTTTTATGATAGCGGCCACCCCAGCGAAAGGTTTTTCCTTCTTCAACATACAGGCCGTCAAAATTAACATCGCGCGCTTTCAAAAAACCAAGGGCCTCTTTTTCAAAATCAGAGCCAACCACACCAACAACATTTACATCCGTAAACAGGCTTGCCGCAGCGCTAAAATAAAGTGTCGATCCCCCCAAGGCATCATCTATTTTCCCTGCCGGCGTTTCAATTGTGTCATAAGCAATTGAACCTACAACCAAAATACTCATATTCTCTCCGGTTACATTTTATTGGGCGCGCTAATCCCCAAAATCCGCAGCGCGTTGGCTATCACAATCCGGGTGGCGTCGATTAATGCCAAGCGGGCCATCGTCAAGTTATCGTCCTCAGTCAAAACACGACATTCTGTATAAAACCTATGAAAAGTGGCAGCAAGATTAAACAGATAGTTTACCATGCGTTGCGGCTCTAATACCTCTGCGCAACTTTTAACGGTTTCAGGAAACAAAAGCAATTCTTTAATAAGATTTGTCTCCTCTTTCTTTACCAGTTTTTCAATAATATCACGCTTGTTATTTTTTGTATCGATTTTTTTTGACTCGGCAAGCGAAATTATACTGCAAATACGCGCATGGGCATATTGAATATAAAATACCGGGTTCTCATCAGATTGTGTTTTAGCAAGCCCAATGTCAAAATTTAGATGCGTGTTCATCCCGCGCATAATAAAAAAGTAACGGGTAACATCCACGCCCACATCATCGATCAACTCGTCCAGAGTGACAAAATTCGCTTTCCGTGTGGACATCTTTACCTGAGCTCCATCATTTGTCAAAGTCACAAACTGGTGGATTAGCACTTTTACTTTAGACTCGTCATAGCCCAACACTTTTAAGGCCGCCAAAACATCAGGGTAAGTATCAATATGGTCAGCGCCAAAAATATCAATGATCAGGTCGAATCCACGCTTAAACTTTTCCACATGATAGGCCATATCCGGCAAACGATAGGTTGGTTCGCCCGTGCTTTTTACAATCACCCTATCCTGATCAAAACCAAGGTCGGTTGTTTTAAACCAGGTAGCGCCCTCACTTTCATAGACAAGGCCTTTCTCTTTTAGACTATTGATCGTTTCCTCAATCTTGCCCTGCTCGTACAAGGATTTTTCGTTAAAGAAAACATCAAACTCAAAACCCAGTTTTTTTATTGTCCCCTTAATGTTTTCAAAAATAGTTTCCTCGGCTGCCTTGGTAAACAATGCAAGGTCAGAATTTTCTTTAAGGGAGTCGCCATGTTTATCATACAAAGTTTTTGCAATGTCTTTAATATACAAACCTTCATAATGATCTTCCGGGAAAGGTATATCCTCCCCGCAAATCTGCAAATAACGCACCTGTACGGATTCACCCAAAACACGCATTTGTCTACCGGCATCATTAAAATAATATTAACGAGTCACATCATATCCGGCCGCTTCCAACAGGTTGGCAACCGTATCGCCAAGCACTGCCTGCCGGCCATGCCCGATTGTTAATGGGCCGGTAGGGTTGGCGCTTACAAATTCCACCTGCGCCTTTAAAGGATTGGTTTGTTTTACTTTTCCAAAATTTTCCCGTTGTTCAAATATCTGCAATAATTGATCATACAAATTTGATGTCGCGGCATAAAAATTTATAAAACCCGGACCTGCAATTTCAGCTTTGGAAATATATTTCGCATCCAGTTTTAGCGAAGCAAGAATTTCCACTGCAATTTGACGTGGGTTTTTCTTTAATGGGCGGGCAAGCTGCATGGCAAGGTTGGATGCAAAGTCGCCATGTTCCGCATCTTTTGGGCGTTGCAAAATTATCGGGACATCCAGGCCATGGTCCTGCGTAAAATGGCTTAATTCTTTTTTAAGATATTCTTCTATACTCATGCTTCTTCTTCCAGAACAAGTTTAAGCTCCGCATCGGCCCATAACCGTTCCAGTCCGTAACGCTCCCTTGTTTCTTTTCTAAAAATGTGGACTACTACATCGATATAATCCAGTAAAATCCAGTTCGGTGAGTTTGTGCCTTCTTTGTGGTATAAATGCACCTGCTCTTCGGTTCTTATTTTTCGCTCGATATGATCCGCGATGGCTTGAAGCTGTGTGTGTGAATCGGCCGAGATAATCACAAAATTATCGGTTACGCTGCTTAGGTCTTTTACATTTAAAATAGCAATCTGATGACCCTTTTTTTCGAGTGCAAGGTTAGATATTTTCTCAGCAAGTAGGTTGGATGTCAAATAAAATCTCCGTTATTGAAAAATTGATAAAAGTTTATAGTCTTTTCCGATGACAATCGTTAAATCAGCAATAGGTGACGGGTTGTCAAAAAACTCCACGTTGGAATATAAAATCCCCATCAGGTCGGCCAAATCACGGGCGCTTTCCTGATCATTAACCTGGTCAATTATTTTTGACTCCTGCACGTTCCAATTGGTTTTCCCCTTTTCCATATAGTTGCCGCTATTAACAATATCATATTTTGATTTTTTAAGCAGCGCCGCCAGTTTTTTGGCTACCCCTTTTTCGCCACAACCGTTTAAAATTTCCAACTGGATTTTTTTCTCGATCGGTGAGAAGTACTGGACTTCATGCTCCGGTGCCTTCTCAGCAGGGATAGCCGGCTGGGGGTCTGTCTTTTCTGTTTCGATGGCAGCTTCAGCCAATCCTTTATCCTGGCCAAAAGGTAAAAATTCTAAAATCTCTGCCCTGTAAAAGAAACCCGCGCTTATAATTAAAACAATCACTAAAAACCATAATGGACCTTTGAACCTTTTTTCCCCCGAGGGGGAAAACGGCGCCCTGCTTGTGGAGTGTGATTTGCGTTGAATAGTTTGGGTATTGCTTCTTCTTCGATGTCTCAAAATTGCCTCAAACTTTGCGGATTTAAGCTCAAAAAAATACCGGACTCTTGCTTATAAGAATCCGGTCAAATTAAATTATGCGTTTTTATACGATTTTTCCAATTTAAAAATTTTGTATTCCCCTGTTAAAAAGGCTTGACCTGTTAAACGGGTTATAATAATTATTATAACCGTTGTAACTGTTTGCAGGCAGTGATTCAAACCTTAACTGCAAAAAGGAATCATCTGAAATTTTATAATTTAACTGGGCGCCACCAAAAAATTGTGGATTATTCAGCGAACTGTTTTTACCGAATGTATGATAAGGCGTTTGCATAATGCCCAAATCAGTTGTCAGGCTCAAATTATCTGAAAATTGAAAAAACATGGTATTAATGTAGGCGTTCTGAAACAATTGCTGCCCTCCGCCCATACCAAAGGACATATTAAACGAGTGGCTCATCTTAAATTTAGAAGGATCCAAAAAGCTGAATAAAAAGCTTTCGGCAGGCTGTACAAGGATGCTTGTGAAATCCGGTTTTTTTGTATCCTTTTTAAACTGGGCAGATGCAAAAATCGGGACAAGTATAAGCATTAAAAACAAAGTGCCGGGAAAAATTTTTCTCATAATTATTATCTCCTTCTGATGTGCCAAAATTATAAAACCAATCGCAATAAATCAAATGAGGAACAAACAAAATTAATGCACTATTTTTTAGTAGTTTACAAAAGCCTTAACCCCGTTGGTTAAGAATAGTTTCCGCTTCTTTTAACTGATCAATTGTGTTTATGCCCCGCGTTTCATCAAAGCTTTCGGATTTAACCGCGCGCACTGTCAGGCCATCGGCAATAAACATGGGGATTACATCCGGCAAATAGTATTCGCCCTGGGAGTTATCGTTTTTAACCGCCTTTAACGCTTTAAATAAATGGCCGGCATCAAAAAGGTAAATACCCACATTTATCTCATTTATTTTCAACTGTTCCACGCTGGCATCCTTATGCTCTACGATGCACTCAACAGAACCGCCGGCATCGCGCATTACACGTCCATAGCCGCTCGGATCGTCCAAATCGGCTGTTAATAAGGTGGCCGTTGCATTTGTTTTTTGGTGCTCATCAATTAATGCCCGGATGGATTTCTCTGTCAACAAAGGCACATCGCCGGAAAGGACCAATACGTCCCCGTCGTAGTTTTCAAAAGCTGCTTCGGTCATTTGTACGGCGTGGCCCGTTCCCAATTGTGGCGACTGTACGGCAAACTCCACTTTGCGGCTTTTACATTCTTCTTCAACCAGCTCTTTTTTATGTCCCACGATCAGTACAATTTTTTCAGAGTTTATTTTTTCGGAAAGGTCGATGACATAATGCACCATGGAGCGGTCATTTAATTTATGTAAAACTTTTGGCAAGTCCGATTTCATCCGTGTGCCTTTTCCGGCGGCCATTATTGCGGTAGAGATTTTTTTCATCTGGGTTCCTTTAGTAGGTTAAAACTGTATTGTCAATTAAGCGCGTGCTACCCACAAATACGGCAAGCGCCAATAAAACTTTATCACCGGGGACAAACTTTTTTGTAAGTGAGGCCTCGTTTACAAATTCCACATAATCCACTTTACAATCGGGCGTTTCGCCTATCCGGTTTTTTATTTCTTTTTCAAGATTGTTTATATCGCGGCCGGTGCGCTTAAACTCATTTTCAGCAAATTTAAGGCACTGCGAAAGGACAAGCGCGTTTTTTCTTTGCCGAGGGCTTAAATATTTATTACGCGAGCTCATGGCCAGGCCGTCTTCTTCACGCACAATGGGTTCGATAATTATTTGTGTGCGGTAGCTTAAATCGCGCACCATGTTTTTTATAATAATCGATTGCTGGGCGTCTTTTTGGCCAAAAACCGCAAAATCAGGATCGATTAAATTAAAAAGTTTTGCCACAATGGTCGTCACGCCCCTAAAATGTGTCGGACGGGTTTGCCCACATAAAAGCTGGCCAATCTCCTGGTTTATAACATAGGTTTGATGAAAATCAGAATACATTTCATTTTTGTGCGGGATAAAAACAACGTCTACATTTTCTGCGCGGCACTTTTCCAGATCGCCTTCCAAATCGATGGGATAATTATCTAAATCTTCATTGGGGGCAAATTGGGTGGGGTTAATAAAAATGCTTACGATAACTTTATCGGAAAGGGCCCGGGCTTTTTGGACAAGGCTGAGATGGCCTTTATGCAAAAAACCCATAGTCGGCACAAAACCAATCGATGAACCTTTTTGTTGCTGTGTACGCGACCATTCCCGGATTTCCCGGGAAGATTTAATAACTTTCATTTTCATCGGGGAAATTAGACGCCTTAACATCTTTGATATAGTTGCGGCAGGCTTTTTCGATCGCATCGCCAAGCTCGGCATAGCGGCGTACGAACTTGGGCTTAAATTTACGGAAAATGCCCAGCATGTCCTGGGTTACCAGCACCTGGCCATCACACCCTGCCCCGGCTCCAATCCCAATAGTAGGGACAGAAACGGACTCCGAAATTTCTTTGGCAAGTTTGCCCGGTATTTTTTCCAGTACAATACTAAAAACCCCGGCTTCTTCGAGCAGGCGGGCATCGTGTAATAATATTTCCGCAGCAGGTTTTTTTGTGCCCTGCAATTTAAATCCACCCAGTTGATGCATGGATTGCGGGGTCAGCCCCAAATGGCCCATCACCGGAATACCAACGGCGACTAACCGGGAAATCGTTTTGGCCATAACCGCGCCACCCTCAATCTTTACGGCTTCGGCACAAGCCTCCTGTAAAAAACGTCCGGCATTTTCAATGGCTTTTTCGATACTTACCTGGTAGGAAAGAAAAGGCATATCGGCTACAAGCAAGGCATTTTGAATACCGCGGCTTACCGAACGGGTATAAAAAAGCATCTCGTCCATGGTCACCGAAAGGGTGTTTTCTTTACCGCCCATAACCATACCGCCCGAGTCGCCCACAAGAATAATATCTGTGCCGGCCATATCAATAATCTCGGCCATAAGCGCATCGTATGCCGTAAGCATGGAAACCTTCTCGCCATCTTGTTTCATTTTAATAATAGCGGGGACGGTAATTTTTTTTCGTTTATTTTCAAGGGACATTCAAAACCCATTGTTAGTTATAAAACTATTCTATTCGATTTTGCCAATAATTTGGTTTACGATGGAGATGGGAAACCGCAATTACCAATATTAAATCTTCAATTACTGTATAAATTATCCCAAATGGAAACCGTCTTGTTTGACAACGCCGAATGCTGCCAGATAAAGGATGCCATGCTTCGGGGTATTTAATAATTCTGTCAAGTGTATTTAATATTTCCTCTAAAAAACGTTTTCCTAATCCACCTTGATCAGAGTTATAAAATTCAATGGCATCATCAAGTTCATTTTGTGCTTCAGTTAAAAATTCAACTTTCATTGATGAATTGGCCCTAAGAATTTAGTTTTAGGAAGCCCTTCCAGATTTTAAAAATCTGGAAGGGCTCTACTACATACATTGATAAATTTGTTTAGCAAAAAATAAAAACGTTATCAATCTTTTTAGAGTAGACTCATTGATATTTTTCTAAAACATCTTTTAGCGAAATTCCTTTAAGTGTGCCACTTTTATAGGCTGCTAATCTCGATTCCGCTTCTTCAGCCCAAAGTTTATCTATTTCAGGATCCGGCTCATCTAAAATTGTGATTAACTTGTCAACCAATTTAGCTTGCTCCGTTGGATGGAGCTTCCGTACCTTTTTTAATATTTCATCCGTTATGGTCATAATTAATTTCCCTGAATTGGTGATCGTTTTACTGATCTTTTTATTCAACTCGTTCTTGGACAATAACATCAATAATCGCACCGCCAACAACACAATCATCGTCGTAAAAAACAGCTGACTGCCCCGGCGTGATTGATTTTTGCGGTTCGTCAAAAACAACTTTTACAGAACTATCGTCAATAGGAAAAACTGTTCCCGCATAACCTTGCCCGTTATATCTTATTTTAATCAGGCAGTGAATACCTTCTTTCGGCAAATTTTCATATTTGATCAGGTTTAAAGATTTTGCGATAAACCCTTTGGCATATAATTCTTTCTCTTCGCCAATTTTAACTTCGTTGGTTTTAGGATTTGTGCCCAACACATACATGGGTTTTCCAAACCCAGTGCCAATCCCCCGGCGCTGGCCAATCGTAAAAAACGGATATCCTTTGTGCTTCCCGATTTTTTCACCCGCGCTGTTCACCAAATCACCGTCGGACACTTTTTCTTCCAAATCCGGGACAACCTGTTTTAACAAGCGGCCATAGTCGTTATCGGGCACAAAACAAATCTCCTGGCTCTCTTTTTTTTCTGCCGTACGCATTTCCATTTTACGGGCCATTTCCCTTATTTCGGGTTTGGTAAACCCGCCTAAAGGATAGAGGGTCTCAGCTAAGTTTTCCTGCTTAGTGCCCCATAAAACATAGGATTGGTCTTTATTGTCATCGATGCCTTTATACAGCTCGTAACGTTTGCTGGCCTCATTATATTTCACCCGCGCGTAATGACCTGTGGCAATAAAATCGGCGCCGAGCTCCCGCGCTTTTTCGTGCAACGATTTCCATTTAATTTTAATATTGCATTGCACACACGGGTTGGGCGTGCGGCCTGCGATATATTCATCCACAAAATTATCCACCACACCATCATGAAAATCACGGCTAAAATTAAGGACATAATGTGGCATGTCCAGCTTGGCGCATACCATGCGGGCATCATTAATCGAGTCCAGCGAACAACAGCCGCTTTCGTGGTTTATGTTGCCACCAATGGCCTCATAGTCCCATAATTTCATCGTGATGCCGATGCAGTTATAGCCCTGCTCTTTTAACAGTGCGGCGGCAACAGAACTATCCACGCCGCCACTCATGGCCACAACAACTGTTTTTTTATTCATTTTCATCTTTATAAATTTTTCTTGATTATAACTTCGGTACCCAGATCGGTAATTTTATACTCTACCTCGTCCATCAACGCTTCTACAAGGTAAAGGCCACGGCCGCTATCGGCCAGTAAATTTTCCGGGTCAAGCGGGTTACTTACATTTTTTGGGCTAAAACCTTCGCCCTCATCAGTGATAGAGATGGTGATTCCGTTTTTTTCTACATTAAAAACCACGATTACTTCTTTTTCTGGATTGTCTTTATTGGCATGATGGATGGCGTTATTGACCAACTCTGTCAGCGCGATGGAAATATCATCGATTGTAGATTCATCAAACCCCGCATCCTTTGCTATTTCCGTAGATTCTTTCTCTATTTTCTCAAGATTCTCAATAAGGCTTGGAAATCTAATTGTCTTTGAAAAGTTGGTCATTCATTACTCCAAAAAAAGAGAGAATTTATCGCTTGTAAAAAATAATGTCAAATTAGTAATTTTGCATCGTTTTATCTTACATACGTATTTTAATTTTATAAGTCACATAACAACTATAGGTAATTTTATATTGCGAACACATTCCCCTACCTGGGCACGCCAACTTAACGCCCACTTTCCCTGGCTGCTAATGATGATATTGCTCTTCCTGCAATCCAGTTTAACTTCCGAGTTGCTTAGCATCAAAATGCCAAAGGGTGTGGACAAGCTGATACACTTTTCTATATTCGGGCTGCTGAGCTGGTTGATGACCCGTGGCGTTTATATGTCTGCAAAGCAGTATCTTAAAAATAATTTTTTATGGCTTATACCCCTGTTTTGCCTTATGTATGCTATCTCGGATGAACTTCACCAAGCGCTTGTACCCGGCCGAAGCCCGGATATTTTTGATATTATGGCCGACATGGCCGGCGTTGTTTTTTTCATGCTCCTCTACAAAAAAAAGAATCCTGAAAAATTATGATTTTTCAGGATTAAAGTTATTTAGAAGGTGAAATGGTAAAACCTTTAAAACGCGCCATAACCGGCAAATGGTCTGAGACATCCGAAGAATAAGTCGCAATCTGCTTTCGGATATCAAGTGGCTCCATGTCTCCCTCACCAAATTCATAAAAGCTATCGCCCGTTATCATAATATGATCAATAAAAGTAGATAAATCCTGTGTTAAAAAAGCATATTGCTGTGGCTTATCTAAAAGTGGCAGAAAGACATTGGTCTCTTCAGAATCACTTACCCGGTCATTCCAATCGCCAATCACGATAAAATCCACATCAGCGCCATTGGCAATCTCAGTCGAAATAAAAGCATCAAGCTTTACGATGGCCTGGCGCCGCCTGTCTTCATTTTCTATCCCGCTAAAAGCTTTTAAATGCAGCACTATAATCGAAAAATCATATTGTACACCATTGGCATCTTTTAGCTCAACATAAGCCGAAAGGGGTGGCCGCGGAAAGGCATATCTGTCGTTAGTAAAAATAGGGTGTACCGATGAGAGGCTGATCAAATCCGATTTATAAATTATCCCTGTTTTTTGATAGGAGCTACTGCTATACTGATCGGGCGATAAAACGCCCTGCCAACCATCAAGAGAATCTAAAAGCGTATTAAATGCAGAAATACTGGCAATTTCCTGAACAGCGATCATATCAACATCAATATCGCGGATAATATCTTTAACCAGGTTTATTGTTTTTGTGCCTTTATCGGGAAACCATCTAATATTCCAGGTAACAATTTCAAAATAATTTTTCTCACCAACCGGCGTAACCTTCGGGCCATCGTTATTTATATCAGGATCATTTACACGCTCATTACAAGCCGCGAAGAGGATAAATAATATTCCTGTTATAAAAATGGTTACAGAATTAAAATGATTTGATTTTAGAATTTTCATATATTACTAAACTTTATTTTTTTATACATCTATTGATTGTTAAAGAGCAGTAAAGATACAGAATTATCCTCAATTTAAAAATGACTTTTTAGATTTTTGGCGCTTTGGGCCGGAACAAGATTCGTTTCATTTATTGAGCTCTGATTTTTTCTTAAATTCAGAATAAAAAGGAGATTATGAAAAACTCTAAAATTGCCGGGCTGGGAAAATACATTCCTAAACGTGTTGTAACCAATGCCGAACTCGAAACACTTATGGATACATCCGATACATGGATTCAGGAACGAACAGGGATAAAAGAACGCCATTATGCAAAAGCCGGGGAAGAAACCGCTTCCTGGATGGGCGCACAGGCTTCGCTTAAAGCGCTGGAGATGGCCGGCCTGCAAGCCAGTGATATCGATTTTATTATTTTTGCCACGCTTAGCCCTGATTTTGAATTTCCCGGTTCGGGTTGCCCACTACAGGTACACCTGGAAATCCCCGGAATCGGCGCGCTGGATGTACGCAACCAATGCAGTGGCTTGGTGTACAGCCCGGCCATTGCCGACCAGTTTATCAAAACCGGGATGTATAAAAACATTCTTGTGGTTGGCAGCGAGGTACAAAGTACAGCCCTAAACCTTAAGACAGAAGGACGGGATATTGCCGTCATATTTGGTGACGGGGCGGGCGCGGCAGTCCTAACAGCCACCGAAAATAACGCTGAAGGCATTTTAACCAGTAATATGCACGCCGATGGGCGGTTTGCCCGCGAGCTTTTTATGGAAGACCCGGGCAGCATTAAACCCAAAAGAATTACCAAAGAAATGATCGATGAAGGTACAATCTACCCTTATATGAACGGCAAATATGTTTTTAAGCATGCCATCCAAAAATTCCCGGCGGCAATAGAAGAGGCCCTGACAAAAACCGGTTACAAATTGGAAGATGTCGATTTGATCATCCCGCACCAGGCCAATAAGCGCATCACAGAGGCGATCCAAATGCGCCTAAAGCTTCCTAAAGAAAAGATTTTTAGCAATATTGAAAAATATGGCAACACAACAGCCGCCTCAATCCCCATCGCATTAACCGAGGCTTACGAACAAGGCTTGATTAAAAAAGGGAGCCTGGTATGTTTGGCCGCTTTTGGCAGTGGTTTTACCTGGGGCGCAAACCTGATCCGTTTTTAAAATAAACAGCAAAACAAATTCGGTTGCAAATCCCGATATTTTACCGGGCATGACATAAACCGCTGATTAAATTGAAAATAAAAAAAGAAAGAAAAAAATTGGCAAAGAAAAAGAACCCTTTAAATATTGTTCAAAATACATCCATGCGCCGTCCCGAATGGCTGCGTATTAAACTGGGCGATAACAGCAGCTTTTCCGAGTTGCGCACACTGGTAAAGGAAAACCGCCTGAACACGGTTTGTGAAAGCGCGCGCTGCCCAAACCTGGGCGAATGCTGGAATCGTGGCACGGCAACCTTTATGATTTTAGGCGATGTATGCACCCGAAGCTGTACATTTTGCAATATCGAGGTGGGCAAACCACCGGTTTATGATTTGGAAGAGCCGGAACGCGTGGCAGAATCCGTAAAAAAACTTAACCTGCGCCATGCGGTAATAACCTCGGTTACGCGTGATGACCTTAGTGATGGCGGCGCGACTATCTTTGCAGAAACCATTCGGAAAATCCGCCAGAAAAAACCGGGCTGTACTATTGAAGTACTTATCCCGGATATGAAGGGCGATGTTGATGACCTTGATACCATCCTTACCGCGCGCCCGGATATTTTTAACCATAATCTGGAAACCGTGGAACGGCTGCAAAAAGCATTGCGTGTACAAGCCACCTATGAGCGTTCGTTATTTGTTTTGGAGTATGCCAAGAAAAAAGGTTTTACAACAAAAACAGGCATCATGCTGGGTTGCGGCGAGGAGAAAGATGAGATTATTACATTGATGAAAGACGCACGGGCCATCGATACGGATATTTTAACCATCGGGCAATATTTGCCGCCATCTAAGCAACATTTCCCAATACAGCGCTACTACCATCCCGATGAATTTGTAGATTTAAAAAAGATCGGAATGGAACTTGGTTTTAAACATATTGAGGCGGGACCATTGGTACGCAGCTCCTATCATGCCGATGCGCATGTTATATAAAACATGGACACTATTTAGGTAAAAAGAACCGGTTTAAACATCTCAAAATTTTCAAGGATTTTACGCGTGCCTTCTGCGACACAGTAGAGGGCGTTGCCCGGCCGACTTACCGGAAGGTTGACTATTTCACGAAGATAAGAATC
>JAJRVW010000243.1 GCA_024277115.1 Calditrichota bacterium | reverse complement strand
GATTTCTTTCACTAATCCTATATTTTGATTTTCTCTTTTTGCCATGTTTTTTCCTTTGTTTTTTTGGTCAAACTAAATTTAGGAAGGACATGGCAATTTTTCACATATTTGCCTTTTTACACAAATTTAAGGACGCAATCCCAGATATTTTGCAAGCTCTTTTTGACTGTTAAAATAAAAGTTTTTTTTCATAATATTTACTGTCCTAATGTTTTATAACAACTCATCCCCTAGCACGAGCATCGGCTAGACAATCGTCTTTTTCCTATGCCCTGAAAGTCCCTCGCTTTTTAAGAGAGGGATTTAGGGTGAGTTGTTTAAATCCCTCATCATCAATAAAAGGCTCTATTCTCAAAAAATACGCCTTAAGTACACTCTGTTGTGTCCTGTTTATACTGAATACATGGATGACTTTTTTTGTCCTAAACTCTCAACAACTCATCCCCTTCACGAGCTTTGATCGGTCAATATTTTCAGGCCCTTCTCTTAAAAAGAGAAGGGTGGAAGACGATTCTCTTTTTCCCACGACCTGAAAGTCCCTCGCTTTTTAAGAGAGGGATTTAAGCCGCGCAATTTTACACCTTCTTCCCAACCAGCATCTCCCGCTTGCCAAGCGATCCCGGTCTTTTGCTAACCTCAAACCCTGCTTCGGTCATTGCGCGCCTTACGTTGCCTTTTGCCGAATATGTACTGAGCATAGCACCGGGTTTCATTGCCTGAAATAATTTTCTAAGAAAAGAAACGGTCCATAATTCAGGATTATCATCCGGACTGAATGCATCCAAATAGACCGCATCATATTTATGCGCAGGAAGGGAAACTTCAACTGCATTTCCGATCAATAAATTTAATTGTATCAGATAAGGCTTTGAGTTATTTGTAAAATCAATTTTACAAATGCCTGGTTGGGGGTTTTGTGGTTGGTTTTTTCGCCAATTTAAAAACTTATTGTACAGGATTTTTATATTGGGAAGCCGGATGTGGTTTAACGATGAAAATAAATTATAACCCAGAAAATTATTTTCGATCGAAGTAAAGTTTAACGATGCTTCGTTTTCAATTGCCTTACTTGCCGTTAAAAAGAAATTAAAACCTGTTCCAAAACCAATTTCCAGAACGGAGGTTTCTATCTTGTTTTTTAATCGGGCTTCAACGCCTGCACCATCTAAAAAAACATGCTGTGACTCTTGCAACACACCGTGGATAGAGTGGTAGGTTTGATTGTATTGTTCTGAAAACAATGTATCAAAACCATCGGCTGCTTTTTGGATTTTCATCTTTACTCTTTAATAACAACCGCAACCGGATAATGATCACTAAAACCCTTTTTGTTCATTTTACGCCCACGCCCGAAACGGAGCGGCACAGGATAAGTCCCCTTTTTTATCATCTCTTTAAAGCGGATTACCTCAACAGAGTTGTCAACAACTTTCAGCCCGGAGTTCCCCGTCAACAATCCTTTGGAGACTAATATCTGATCCAACATTTTTGGATCGTTTTGCCCAAAATAGCTGCCCAGCCCTTCGCCCATCAGCGGCCACATCAAATTTAAGAATTTTGCGCTGTGGGCGCGGGTCACTTTTGTACGGGTTTGTTCAGCGCGGGCATATTCTGTTAAAGACCTGTTGAAAGGCTCGTCGTTAAAATCGCCCATGGCCAAGACCGCCACATCCTTGCCGTAAATTTGCCGGATACGTTCGTGGAAATAAGCCAGCGTCTCCCCGGCCATCATACGGTAAGGCTCGGATTCGTATTGCCCGCCCAAACGCGCCGGCCAGTGATTGCCGATGGCCACCAAAAATTTGCCCGAATTGGTTTTAAAATTTACCTGAAAAAGATCACGCGTGGCTGTGCGTTTTTGGATATAATGTGAGAAAATTTCGTGGGCGGTCAATTTGTTTGAATCATAAATAAAGGCCACGTCAATACCGCGGTTATCTTTGGAGTCATCATGGGCAATTTTATAACTTCGCCCGGCCTGCGATATTTTATCCGCCAATAATTCCAAAACATACACATTTTCCACCTCGCACACGCCCAATAAATCCGGCCCAAGGTTAGTGTTCATTTTTTTTATTATGGACGCCAACTGATCCAATTTCTTCTCCAGGATAGCCTCCGTCCAACCGGAAAGCTCATTCTTTAAAACACGTTTTAATTTATCCGACCGTCGCGGCGAATTGCTCACATCAAATAAATTTTCCACGTTCCAAAACGCTGCATAATATTCCATGGTTTTATCCTTTTTTATTAATCCGTATATATTCAGATTAGCACCACCCCTAACCTCTCCAAGGAGGGGGATTTTCTCATCTTATGATCAAGCTCTGATTCCCCTTTTAGGAGGGTAATGGATGAGCCAGATTGTTAACAAACTTTATCTTGCCAACATTGGTCCAAGCGGACGTCCGCCAAACAGGTGCATATGCAAATGATACACTTCCTGCCCGCCATGCTCACGGCAATTGATGAGCACACGATAGCCATTTTGTGCAATGCCCTGCTCCCGGGCAATTTTTACGGCAACCGTAATCATGTGGCCAAGAACCTGTTCATCGGCTTCATTCACATCATCCATTGTTGGGATAATTTTATTGGGGATAATCAAAATATGTGTCGGCGCCTGCGGGTTAATATCCCGGAAAGCGGTAACCGTATCATCCTGGTAAACCATATCCGATGGGATTTCTTTACGGATTATTTTACTAAAGATTGTTTCTTCGGGCATTTGTTTTCTCCTTATAAATTTTAATACGTAACAACCATTTCCAAAGCCTCAAATAGGTTTATAATGAAGTTTTTGGGCTTAACAAAAGAGATATCCATCGTTTTAATTGTAATATTATTTCCTCTTCTTTTTAAAAGCGCGTTTTTATAATTATCCAAATCATCTATATTTTTTGTTAAACCATACTCAAAGATCATCATTGCCAATAATCGTTTTTCTTCATTATCTATGTTAGATGATTTCTTTTTTAAACTAAGTAACCGGGCAGCCATCATATAACGATAGGTAAAAATCCGAATTTGACGCGGGGTGGCTGATTTAGATAGATGAGTGATTGTTTCTTCCAACACTTTAATTTCATCGTTAGTTAGATCAAAAGCAGGAGGAGGTTCACTTATTGTTTCAGCTTCTATTTTCACGGGCTTAAGCTCCTCTTTCGCTTTTGGATTATTGTCTAAAAGAGACAGATTATTTTCAACACCTACTTCTTTGTTTAACTTAAGGGGAGCTGAGTCATTTTCAAAAGACGGTGTTTGAATTTTCTCAATATTCATTTTCTCCGATAGGTTTTTCAAATATTGAATGAGCTCGATCTGGGACAATTGCGGCAATTTAATTCCCGTAATAAAAAGTTTGTCCATGTATTCACGTGTCATAGATTCCAATTGTTTGTTTTTGTCAGCGTCCTCTTCAAACTGTCTGTTGAAAATCAAATCATAATATTTTTTTCGGATTGCCCGCGTCAGGATGCGTTCATCAACAGCGGCAACGACAACTAACCTTTTTTTTAATTCATCATCTTCCAGCATCACTCGCAAAGCATCCACAATGGGAATTATACGTTCTTCTTCACAACGATCAATATCATCTACAAATAGTAATAGTTTTCTTTTATCAGATTTGGGAAACCAGGTTTTTAAGAGAATAATCAACTCTTTTTGGATTTCGGCCTGACTCCCTAAATATCCTTCAAAAGAGACTTTTTTACTAAATTTTTCAAATAAGTCGATAGCTTTTGTACTGTATTTTTTACGCAATTTCTCAGTACCAATAATTCCCGGAAGAGACAGCCAAACGAAAAACGGGTAATTTCCCAAGGACGTAAACACAGAAGACAGAAGTGTTAAAAGAGTAATTGCCAGACAAAACAAGAAGGCCCAAAAAGGACGCTGCCATTGTCCACGTTTTATTGATAAACGAATAATTTTAGTCCAATAAAAAAACCAGCGGTAATTAAAGATATTTTTAGGCTTATTTAAAAATGTATCTGCAAGAATTTCATAGAGATATGCCCATGAGGCGGGCGTATCCTGGTATTTCCAGGCATGAAAAGTTACCGTTTGATACTGTTTCTTTCCCACGCCTTCTAAGTTTTCTTTAACTTTTTCCCAAAAATAAGTTTTACCACGCCCCCACTTTCCGAATATGCCTACGAACTGCCCCTTCTCATCCTTAAAATTTTCCAGCAGACCGGCTATTATTGCCGCTTGGTCGAGCACACCAAAAGCCGGGGCAATATCATGTGTATGGATTGAAAAAGCAGGTGTAAGATTTTGTTGTGGCTTACCTGATTCTTCATCCTGATCGTTATCTTGCTCTTTATCTGTCTTTGAAAGTTTTGTTCTTGGAACTTTTTGTTGGACTTTTTCATCTACTGAATCTAGCGATTCCAAAGGTAAGTCAATATACGCAGCACCACCGGATTGGTAGCGATCAAATAATTCTGTGTAATTGATAGATTTTAAGGCCTTAAAAAAATTGTTTTCAATTTCTGCATACTTTTGAGGCTTGGTAGACCCCGGCCAAATGGGTTGTTGGTAAAAATGCTTAAAATTAAGGTTGCCCTTTGATGCAACCATTTCTTTTAAAAACTCATAGTCGACTCGAATGGCAGGATGAATATCGATTTCAATTTCGTTCAAAAGAACCGACCAAGCTGAAGCAAAATATTTATTTATTTCTTCACTATCTGGAGAGACTTTTTCTGAAGTTCGTGCAGCAACAGTAACAACTTTTAGGACTTCATCTACAACCTTATTTCCTCCTGTTTTGATAATTTCCACTTTATTAGCAAGTTCAGATATGTTATTGAATTTAATCAGACCCGAATTCATGTTACTAAAAAAAATAGCAATATGAATGGCTCTTTCTATCAAAAGAATGTTTTTATTTTGATCCATTCCCCAATAGTCAAAGTTTCCTTCACCTCCAAGAATTGGTAAAACCCGCAAAGCTGCACGGGCAGCAAAAGCCACAATAGCCCCATGGGGTAGTTGCCTAAGCTCTTCTTCTGTTATCGGTCTTATATTTTGGGATTGTTCTTCCATAGGTTTTCTCTGGTTAAAAACTTTTAGGTTGTGTTATGCTTTCGTAGATGGGATTCTTCTCTACGTTGCTCTCCGATCAGAATGACAATTTAAACTAGCGTCTTTGCGGTAAAAAATACTCATGTCAATATAAACCGTGCTTTTCTTTCAGGCAATTTCATTTCTGTGATGTATCCAATGGTTTTATATGTATTGAAATTGTATCTTAAATTTTTATTTTCATAATTCAGCATTCCTTGTTCAAGGTTCAACTCAAAACCAGGAATTGATAAATAGAATAATATGCTTAAATTAAAAATTTTAACCCTGTTTTTTTTCATCCTCACAACGCACTCATTTGAGCAGGATTCTAACCTGTGGGTTCCACCACAAAAAGAGCGGCTTCTCGAAATCCTTGACCATGCGTACAATCTGGAATTTGATGCCTTCGATCAAAAAGTAGCGGCTTATCAAAAAAAACATCCCAAACGGCCGGAAGCTTTGTTTGTAGATGTGGTCGCACTCTGGATAAAAGTTACCGCCGATTTACACAACCCTGAAAATGATGAGCTATTCAACGATGCCCTCGATGAAATAATCGAGAAACTGGAAGACTATGACGAGGACGACCCGCTTTATAAAGTAGCTGAGTTTTACATCAATGCCACATCCGGCTTTAAGGCGATCATATCTGTGGCGCGTAAAAATTGGTTCTCGGCTGCGCTGGAAGGACGTGTGGCCGTACGGGGAATTGAAGACGCGCTGGAGGGACGTATCCCAAACCCCGATGCCAAATTTGGAACGGGCCTTTATTTATATTACACAGATATCATTCCCGCCAAGTACCCAATCCTTAAACCTCTGTTTTTGTTTTATCCCAACGGCGATAAAAAACGCGGGCTGGCCGATTTGCAGGAAACGATGGAATCGGGTCTGTTTGCCAAAGTGGTGGCAGCGTATATGTACGGGGTTATTCTTTATGTCCAGGAGAAAGATGCATCCAGGGCTTTTCCAATAATGAAAAACCTGACCGATAGTTACCCACAGAACCCGACCTTTATCATGTGGCAAATCAGTATTGCCATCGCTTTACGAAAATACGACCTGGCCTTGAAACTGACCGACACGTATAAGGAAAGAATCGAAAAAGGCACACCTTATTATCCTGCACATAAAATGCGCATCGTCAACTTTCGCTATGGGGTGATTTATTATAAGAAGGGACAATATGAAAAAGCGCTTACCTTTTTGCATGAAGGTATAAAACCCATCGCTGAACCGATGGAAACAAGTCTGGAGCGTTATAAAATTTATTGTTTGTTACAGGCCGGTTATTGTTATAAACACTTAGGCCGTCTGGAAAAAGCAGAAGATATGTTTGAACTTGTTTTACGCCACACGGACCATCACAACAGCCATGATATTGCCACACGCCACCTTGAAAGAATCAAAAAACTGAAAGAAAAGCAAAAGCCTTAACCGACCATCCCTTTGGCCACCATCAATTCCGCATTCAAAATAGCGCCGCCCGCCGCACCGCGGATTGTGTTATGGGAAAGCACCGTAAATTTATAATCAAACAAATTACATTCGCGCACATTGCCAATGGAAACCGCCATGCCCTTTTCAAGATTGCGGTGCAGGCGCGGTTGTGGATAATCGGCCTGCTCAAAATAGTGGAGCGGTTGCCGGGGTGCAAAAGGGAGTTCCAATTTCTGAGGCTCGCCCACAAAACTGTTCCAGGCATTGATTAATTCTTCCCTGGTGGCGTTCTTTTTCAATTTTACCTGCACGGACTCAGTATGGCCATCGATTACTGGCACCCGGTTGCATTGCGCGCTGATGGCCAAGTCCAGATTTTTAACCCAACCGTTTTCCAAACCGCCTAAAATTTTTAAGGGTTCACTTTCGATCTTGGCCTCCTCGCCGCCAATATGCGGGATAACATTTTCAAGGATTGTAACGCTGGGCAATCCGGGCATCCCGGCACCGGAGATTGCCTGCATGGTCACTACGTTCATCTGCTCCAGCCCAAAACTATCCAGTAAAGGTTTTAAGGCCATAGCCAAGCCGATGGTTGAGCAGTTGGGGTTTGTAATAATTTTACCAGTATATTTTTGGGATTTAAGTAATTGCAGGTGATCGGCATTCACCTCCGGGATTAACAACGGTACGTCATCATCAAAGCGATGATTCTTGGAATTGGAAACAACAATATGCCCGGCCCGCGCATAATTTTCTTCTGCTTCTCCGGCAACGCTTGCATCCAGACCGGAGAATAAAATTCTACTCTCCAGTTTTGCATCCAGTTTTTTCACAATTAGATTTGAAATATTTTCAGGAATCTTCCCCGGCATAAACCAGTTAGCCGCCTCTGCATATTTTTTACCTGCCGAGCGCTCCGATGCAACAACTTCTGTTATTTCAAACCAGGGGTGGTTTTCCAAAAGTTGAATAAATTTTTGACCAACACTGCCCGTTGCGCCAAGTATGCCAACTGCTATTTGAGATTTTGGTTTGCTCATTTAAAATTTCCTTCTTTTAAAAATTACTCTACTTCCGCTGTCAGGAGACAGCCCTTCCTTCAACAATTCAAGGCTGGTAGGAGCGCTTTTCCAAGCGCGATCCGCTCCATTAAATAATAACCGTACACAGAGCAGAAGACCTTCCAGGTTTTTAATACCCTAAAGGTCTCAAACAAAATCGCCGTCAGGAGACAGCTCCTACCCGGTTTTATTTATGCCTTTTTTGCAAAACGTCTACGACTTCATTCAGGCCGATATCCTTTGCCGCCAATAAAACCAACAAATGGTACAACAAATCAGCCGATTCCTCTTTTACACGTTCGTGATTATTGGCCACGGCATCAATCACTACTTCCACCGCTTCCTCGCCAACTTTTTGGGCAATTTTATTTATACCTTCGTTAAACAACTCCGTTGTATACGAGCCCTCCGGCATATTTTTTTTACGCTCTTTTATCAACCCTTCCAACTCTGATAAAAATGCAATGCCTGTATTATTCTCTTCATTAAAACACGTATCCTGCCCGGTGTGGCAAACAGGCCCAGTCGGATTGGCTTTTATCAGGATAGTATCCTGATCACAATCAATCGCCATGCTTTTAAATTGAAGAAAGTTTCCTGATGTCTCGCCTTTGGTCCACAGCCTTTTTTTAGAACGGCTAAAAAATGTAACCTTACCTGATTCTCTGGTTTTCTCGATGGCCTCTTCATTCATATACCCAAGCATCAATACTTTGCCCGTCTTAGCATCTTGCACAATTGCAGGAACAAGGCCGTTAGTTTTTTCAAAATCAATTTTCATGCGTTTTTCTCTTCTTTTTAAATTACTTTATTTTTAATCACTGTCTGGAGACAGCTCCTACCTTCAACAGGCTTGGGCAACAAAGGTGGCAGCACTTTCCGACTAACGATTCCTTCGCACCACTTGCCATCATTTATTCAATCCGAATATTTATGCCCTTTTCTCTCAATTCCTTTTTTAAGTCAGGGATCTTAACTTCCCCGAAATGAAAGATACTCGCCGCCAGGGCAGCATCTGCTTTACCCTCTGCAAACACTTCCACAAAATGATCGGCATTGCCCGCACCACCCGATGCAATCACCGGCACAGGCAAACTCTCTGACAAGCATCGGGTAATATCCATGGCAAAACCTTGTTTGGTGCCATCATGGTTCATCGAAGTTAACAAAATCTCGCCCGCGCCACGCGACACACCTTCTTTCGCCCACTCCTTTGTCCATAAATTCTCAACGGGCGTGCGGCCGCCATGCACATAAACCTGTGATTTTTTTCCATCAAAATGCGTATCGATGGCCAAGACAACAAACTGGCTGCCAAAATTATCTGCTAGGCTATTTATAAGCTCCGGGTTCTTTACAGCGGCAGAATTTACAGAAATTTTATCGGCGCCCGCGTCTAATAAAACAGACACATCATCCACCGAACGGATGCCCCCTCCAACCGTAAAAGGAATATTGACATACCGAGCGATTTTTTTTACCAATGCCGCAAATGTAGAGCGGTTCTCAATCGTCGCGGTTATATCTAAAAAGACCAGTTCATCCGCGCCCTGATCGGCATAGGCCTGGCCCAATTCCACCGGGTCGCCGGCCTCGCGTATATCAACAAAATTTACGCCTTTTACGGTACGGCCATCTTTTATATCCAGACAGGGGATTATTCTTTTTGTAAGCATATTCTTCATTATTCCAAAAAGGGTTTCAATTCGTCAAGCTTAATCTTGCCTTCATAAATCGCCTTGCCGATGATAACACCATCAATACCACTTTTATCTAGATTATATACATCATCAATTTTACTGACACCGCCACTGGCAATAATTTCCAACCCAGGGATAGCACTTTTTACTGCACTGTAAAACTCAGCAGCCGGACCCTGCAAAACACCATCGCGTGATACATCGGTACAAATGGTGCTACGGAATCCATTGCTAAATTGTGCTTTTAGGAACTCCATTATATTTGGTGATCCTGTCTCCTGCCAACCGGAAATGGCCACTTTTCCATCCATAAAATCCGCGCCCAAAATAATTTTATCCGCCCCCTGTTTTTTTAACCAGGAGAGCGCCAGGGCTTCATTTTTTACCACTATACTCCCTGCCGTAACTTGCTGCGCGCCACAGTCAAAAACCTTTTTCAAATCTTCATCTGATTGCACCCCGCCGCCAAAATCTATTTTTAATTTTGTGCTTTCAGCAACCCGTTCCAAAACAGCGTGGTTTATAACTTTACGTTGACGCGCTCCATCCAAATCGACCATGTGCAGAAAGCGGATTCCGGCATCTTCAAATTGTCTTGCTACTTCAACAGGATCGTTATTATAAATCTTTTTTGTATTAAAATCGCCGCGGGTCAACCGCACACATTTTCCATCGATGATATCGATAGCCTGGATAATTTTTATCATTTTAAAATGTTTTCTCTATACTTAACACACATACCAGGTATAGTCATGGATTGTTTTTGCCACAATTATAAAAACCGAAACACAGTTTCAATTCATTTACATTCAAAACCTGGAGATTTGGAACGAGACTTAAAAAGCTGTCATGCTGGGTACGAAGCATCCCTTCAAATTTTGGGATTATCGTTCTACCTTTTACCGTTTAAATGGCATAGTTGCTTGATTTATCTTATAAATCTATAAAGTTTTTTAAAATTTTACTGCCCACCTTGGCGCTCTTCTCAGGATGAAATTGCAGCGCAAAAAAATTATCTCTTTGCAAGGCGGCGCTAAACGGAACAGAGTAGTTTGTCCGGGCAATTGTATCACGGGAAATCTCTGCGTAAAAACTGTGCACAAAATAAACATGGCTACCATCTTCGATATTTTTAAACAGCGGGCCATTCAAGGCCTCCAATGTGTTCCAGCCCATGTGCGGCACTTTTTCGGTGGCAGGGAATTTTTTTACTTCCACATCAAAAATACCTAAACCTGTTGTATCATTTTCTTCCGATTGTTTACAAAAAAGCTGCAAGCCCAAACAGATACCCAAAACCGGTTGTTTTAAAGAAACAATAAGCCGGGAAAGGTTTTTCCCGTCCAAATAGGCACGTGCCGTACTTGCCTCGCCCACACCGGGAAAAATAATTTTATCGGCGCTATGAATGACTTCCGGGTCATCGCTTAGCTCGGCTCCTATGCCCAATCGTTGTAAAGCCGCGTGCACAGAATAGACATTTCCGGCATTATATTTTATAATCACCACTTTCATAGAACGCCTTTTGTGCTTGGGATTTGTTCATTGTTGGGATCGCGCTTTATGGCCATTTTAATTGCATGCGCTACGGCCTTAAAAATTCCTTCAATTTTGTGGTGTTCATTTTTCCCTTTGGCTTTGATGTACAAATTACATTTTGCGCCATCGCTGAAAGACTTAAAAAAATGGTAGAACATTTCTGTGGGCAGTTCGCCAACCCGTTCGCGTTTAAATTTTGTTTTCCAGACCAGCTCGTTGCGGCCGGAAAAATCTATGGCTACCTGCGCGATCGATTCGTCCATCGGCAGAAGAAATCCGTAGCGTTCAATTCCTTTTTTATTGCCCAAAGTTTGTAAAAACAACTCGCCTAAAACAATGGCCGTATCCTCAACCGTGTGATGTTCGTCCACATTTAAATCGCCTTTTACCTCAACGGTCAAATCGCACATGGAGTGCTTCGCAAACAAATCCAGCATGTGGTCAAAAAAACCGATCCCCGTATTTATTTTTGATTGGCCCTGGCCATCAAGATTTAATCGGATAAAAATATCGGTCTCATTTGTTGTGCGCCGCTGTTCGGCAATCCGGTCCGGGAAACGTAAAAAATTATAAATATCCGCCCAACCCCGGGTTATAAAATCGGCCTTAAAGCTCTTATCATCACATAGCAAAATTGATTTTGCGCCAAGGTTTTTGGCCAGTTGCACATCGCTTTGGCGGTCGCCAATTACAAAAGAATTGGCAAGGTCGCAGCTTCCGTCCATATAGGATTTTAACATGCCTGTGCCCGGTTTTCGGTTGGGAGAGTTCTCTTGTGGCAGGCTGGAATCGATCAGCACTTCATCAAAAACAATGCCTTCGCCTAAAAGTGTTTCCATCATTTTATTATGCGCCGGCCAGAATGTTTCTTCCGGGAAAGATTCCGTTCCCAGGCCATCCTGGTTTGTGACCATTACCAGCCTGTAATCCAGCTCGGTACAGATTTTATACAGGTTCACAATTGCCCCGGGATAAAATTCGAGCTTTTCCAAAGAATCGATTTGCTCATCGGGCGGCTCTTTTATTATGGTGCCGTCACGATCTATAAAAAGGATTTTTTTCATATATATTTTTCTACTTCTTTCAAGGCGTCTATTAATTTTTGATTTTCTGTTTCTGTTCCCACGGTAATGCGCAAACAATTTTCACAATGGATTAAACCGGAGCGGTCCCGCACAATAACCTGTTTTTCTAAAAGTTGTTTATAAACCTTTTTGGCCTGACTAAAGCGAACCAGTAAAAAATTGGCATCCGAAGGGAAAACTTTTTTAACACATCCCAGCGTATTTAATTTTTTAATCAAAAAAGCCCGTTGGCCCAAAATATCATCGACCATTTGCTTTTTTAGTTTTTCATTTTCCAGAACCTGCAAAGCCTGTTCTTGTGTATGCGCATTCACATTATAGGGATATTTTATAGTATTCAAAACCTGTATGATTTTCTCGTTGGCAAATGCCATCCCCAGCCTTAGCCCGGCCATGCCCCAGGCTTTGGAAAATGTTTGCAGCACTACCAGGTTGTCAAAATCATTTAACCGCTTTAACCAACTTGCCTCCCTGGAAAAATCCTGATATGCTTCGTCAATTACCACCAAACCCTGGAAACTTTTCAGGAGCCTTTCAACCGTATCTGTGGCCATTACATTGCCCGAGGGATTATTAGGGGAGCAAATAAAAATTAATTTTGTTTTTGCCGAGATCGACTGTTCAACCGCCTCCAGGGAAATTTTAAAATCCGGTGATAGCGGGACTTCAGTAACGCCAACATCATTCAGATCGGCACACACCCGGTACATGCCATAAGTGGGCGGCATGGTCAAAACTTGCTCTTGGCGCGGTTCACAAAAAGCACGGATGAGTAAATCGATGGCTTCATCGCTGCCATTGCCTAAGAAGATATTTTGAGGCGCTACATTTTTTAATTCCGCGAGTTTATTTTTTACTTCCCGTTGATACGGATCCGGATAGCGGTTCATTTTTTCTTGTGAAACAGAACCCAGGGCATTCTCGTTGGCATCCAGAAAAACACCTTCTTTGCCTGTATATTCATCCCGCGCGGAACTATAGGCTTTAAATGATTTAATATTATTCCGTAATAATTTTTCGATTTTCAAAATCTTAATTTTCCTT
Source organism: Calditrichota bacterium (assembly GCA_024277115.1). Lineage (GTDB taxonomy): Bacteria > Calditrichota > Calditrichia > Calditrichales > J004 > JABFGF01. Next base: position 11,508 of record JAJRVW010000243.1, on the reverse strand, counting down.
TGGATTGCCTCGACTGTGTGGATGCACTTTTAAAAGAAATCAAACTTCACCTGACAGCTTATTCCTATTTATTATATCTTACCTCAACCTGGATCATGGCTTTTTAAAATTGACACAGTCAATTTATTCCACAATTTTGCCCAGCCGGATAGAAACGGCATTTTTATGGGCAAATAACGCCTCGGCTTCTGCCATCGTTTCAATGGCCGGCCCAATGTTTTTTAAACCGGCTCGGCTAATTTCCTGAAAGCTTATTTTTTTTATAAAACTTTCCACCGAAACACCGCTGTAATTTTTTGCGAAACCATTGGTCGGCAGCACATGGTTTGTCCCGGAAGCATAATCTCCGGCCGCCTCGGGCGAATACGGTCCAAGAAAAACCGAGCCGGCGTTTACAATTTTATCTGCATATTTCCCGCTATTTTCAACCATCAAAATAAGGTGTTCCGGGGCATAAAAATTGGACATCGACATCGCCGTTTCCAGGTTGTCTGTCAAAATAAGCAGACTGTTTTTAAGCGCTTTATCGGCAATCTCCCTGCGTGGTAAATTTTCCAATTGCCGTTTTAGCTGATCCGAAACCGCATCTAAAAGAGTTGCATCATTTGTAATAAAAACCACCTGGCTGTCCACGCCGTGCTCCGCCTGGGAAAGAAGATCGGCAGCTATAAATCCCGCATCGGCATATTTATCGGCAATCACCAACACTTCCGATGGGCCGGCGGGCATATCGATGGCCACACCCAATTTAGAAACCAGAAGTTTGGCGGCAGTAACAAACTGGTTGCCCGGGCCAAAAATCTTATCCACTTTTGGTAGCGATTCTGTGCCGTATGCCAAAGCTGCTATGGCCTGTGCCCCGCCAATCTTAAAAACCGATTTTATGCCAACCTGGCCCGCGGCGTAAAGCACAGCAGGATGGATTTTTCCTTTGCGGTTTGGCGGCGAACATAAAACAACTTGTTTGCACCCGGCAATTTGAGCAGGAATGCCCAACATCAAAACAGTGGAAAAAAGTGGCGCGGTCCCACCGGGAATATAGAGGCCAACTTTTTCGACCGGCACATCCTTGCGCCAACACATAACCCCCGGCACAGTTTCTATTTTTATAGCTTGGCTAAGCTGTGACCGGTGAAAACGGGAAATATTCTCGATGGCCTTTTTAATGGCCTCTTTTAGCGCGCTGTCAACCTGTTTTGCTGATTGTTCTATTTCATTTTCGGACACCTCAAAACCATCGGGTTCCACCCGGTCAAATTTTAACGAGAATTTTTTTAAAGCTATATCGCCTTCCAACTTAACCGCATCCAGAATCGGGCGTACCTGCTGCTCAATCTTTTCCATGTCCTGAACCGGCCTTGACAGGATGTCGCCCCATTTTTCTTTTTCAGGAAATTTTTCAATCCGCATATTTTTTCACCTTAAGCAATCATTTTTTCGATGGGTATAATCAAAATATTTTCGGCGCCGGCTTCTTTTAGCTTTTCAATATTTTGCCAGAAATCGTCTTCTTTGATTACAGAATGCAGGGAACTCCAACCCTCTTTTGCCAAAGGCATCAAAGTTGGGCTTTTTCTTCCCGGAAGCAAAGAACTTATTTTCGCAATTTTATCATTGGGCGTATTAAGTAAAATATATTTGTGGTTTGCAGCGTGCATCACAGCATTAACCCGAAACAAAAGCTTGCTAAGGATTTCCTTTTTTTTCTGGTCAAGTTGCGGGTTGGAGGCCAGCACCGCTTCAGACTTCATAATGGTTTCAACTTCTTTCAGGCCATTGCTCAATAAAGTGCTGCCCGTACTGACAATATCAAAAATAGCATCGGCCATACCAATGCCCGGCGCAATTTCAACCGAACCGCTTATTTCGTGGATGGAGGTGTTAAGATTGTTTTTAGCAAGATAAGCTTGCAGGATTACCGGGTAGGATGTTGCAATGCTGAGGTTTTGTAAATCATTTTGTGATGTATAATTTAACGCATTGGGCACGGCGATGGACAGGCGGCACTTTCCAAACTCCAATTTTTTATCCACGGCAAGGGCCACATTTTTTTCGGCGATTACATTTTCACCGACAATGCCGCAATCAGCAGCGCCATCAGCGATACATTCCGGGATGTCGTCATCACGTAAAAAAAGGATTTGAAGCGGAAAATTTGTAGCTGTTACTTTTAATGCGTTGTTGCCACCGTTTATAAATGAAATTCCACAATCTTTTAAGAGTTGGACCGATTGTTTATTTAAGCGACCCGATTTTTGTAAGGCTAAAGTAAGCATAATTTTCCTGTCTGAATTTTGGATATAAAAAAAGCCCGGCTCTTTTTGAGAACCGGGCTTATACGTTTTAATAATTTTAATATTAATTACTATTCATATAAAATCATAGCCCGGCCAAACATACGTGTGTATGGCGGATAATAATTGTATGATGAATTGTAATTAGTTTTATAGCTGTTTTCATAATGATCAAAAAAAGTGTCTTTTTATTGGAGGCCTAACATAAACCCGAGTCGCTCCATTGTCAAAAAAAAAATTATACTCCCACTAGAAATTTGCCGAAGATTGAAATTAGATTTGACAACAAAAACTTAAAACCCTATTATTTGCGCCAACAAGAAATACAAAAAAGCAGAATTAAAATGATTATTATGATGATGAAAAATATTATGTGTTGCTGTCACTTATATCCGTGGGGCGGGAAGTAAAATCTTTTTCATCAAATAAAAACTGAAATTACAAACCCCTTCCACCTTAAGCGAAGGGTTTTTTTTTATGGAGAATATCAGCACAAAATAAAAAAGTAAAAACAAAATTCTTATCGAGAAAGGTGGAGGGAATGGCCCTGTGAAACCTTAGCAACCTGATTATTATCAAGGTGCTAATTCCATCCTCGCAATTTTGGCGAGGGAAGATAAGCGAAGAGAAATCAATTAAATCCTCTTTCGGTATCTTCCGGGAGAGGATTTTTTTTGATCAAAAACATAAACCTGAAAAGGAGTAAGCCATGAGTGATGCATTAGACAAGAGAGAACTAAGATATGAGACTTTGCAATTACATGCGGGGCACGACCCTGATTCTGCCACCAAAGCGCGGGCGGTCCCCATTTATCAAACCACATCGTTTTTATTTGATGACTCCGAAGATGCGGCAGAACTATTTGCCCTAAAAAAGTTTGGCAATATTTATACACGGATCATGAACCCGACGACCGATGTATTTGAGAAACGCATCGCAGCGCTGGAAGGTGGCGTTGCCGCGCTTGCCACAGCTTCCGGCCAATCGGCACAACTTTTGGCCATCACAACCGTGGCACAGGCCGGGGAAAATATCGTGGCAACAAGTCTGCTTTACGGCGGCACGTACAACCAGTTTAAGGTAACGCTTCCACGTCTGGGCATTGAGGTAAAATTTGTTGACGGAGATGCCCCTGAAAATTTTGAGAAGCTGATCGATGAAAAAACAAAGGCGCTTTATATCGAAAGTATTGGCAACCCACGATTAAATATCCCAAATTTTGAAGCCATTGCCGAAGTGGCCCATAAAAACAATATTCCTTTAGTTGTTGACAATACCTTTGGAGCGGCCGGTTTTCTTGTAAAGCCTTTTGATTATGGCGCGGACATAATCACAGCCTCGGCCACAAAATGGATTGGCGGCCATGGCACTTCCATCGGCGGGGTGATCGTTGACAGCGGGAATTTTAATTGGGGCAATGGCAAGTTTCCTGTTTTTACAGAACCCAATCCCGGTTACCACGGCTTAAAATTTTGGGAAGTTTTTGGCGAGGATAGCCCGTTTGGCAACATCGCATTTATCATCCGGGCGCGGGTGGAAGGTTTGCGCGATCTTGGCCCGGCATTAAGCCCTTTTAACTCTTTTCTCTTTTTGCAGGGATTGGAGACACTTTCGCTACGGGTAGAACGCCATTGTGAAAATGCCATAAAACTGGCTCGTTGGCTCGAAGATCATCCAAAAGTAAGTTGGGTTTGGTACCCGGGCTTGGAATCACATCCATACCATGAAAGCGCCAAAAAATATTTGCGGGAAGGTCATTTCGGTTCCATCTTAAGTTTTGGAATTAAGGGTGGTCTGGAATCCGGTAAAAAGTTTATTAACAGCGTTAAACTGGCCAGCTTGCTTGCCAATGTTGGCGATGCAAAAACCCTGGTTATTCATCCGGCATCTACCACACACCAGCAGCTTTCAGCCGATGAGCAAAAAACATCGGGTGTTTTGGAGGACCAAATCCGGGTTTCCGTCGGTATTGAGCACATTGACGATATCATCGTTGATTTTGAGGAGGCCCTCGCATTATGCTAACAACACAGGCAGCAATTATGGATTATCCCGAAACTAAATTTCAACCACGGTCATCCCTAAACAGGGTTGTCGATATTTTTAGTTTGGCCCAGCCTTTCCAATTTGAAAATGGCACAACCCTGGATGAAATTGAAATTGTTTACGAAACCTACGGGACTTTAAATACCGATGCATCGAATGCCATTCTGGTTTGCCATGCTTTAACCGGTGGCGCCAATGTGGCAGGTGATCCATTTTACCCTGAAAATATCCTGAAAAAATCGCCACAACTTGCCACGGTAAATGGCAAGATGGAGGGCTGGTGGAAAAGCCTGATCGGCCCCGGAAAAACGCTGGACACATCTAAATATTTTATTATTAGCTCCAATATTTTGGGGAGCTGTTATGGCACAAGTGGCCCGGCAAGTTTAAATCCTAAAACCGGTAAAAAATATGGCGCAGGTTTTCCGCAAGTTACGGTGCGTGATATGGTGCGTGCCCAAAAAGCACTTCTTGAACACCTCAGGATTGATCAACTTGCCATGGCCATTGGTGGCTCATTAGGTGGGATGCAGGTATTGGAATGGGCTGTTATGTACCCGGATTTTGTCCAGGCAATTGTCCCGATTGCCACTTCGGCCCGGCACTCGGATTGGAGTATAGGCCTGAACCATCTGGCCAGGGAAGCGATAAAAAACGACCCTGCCTGGAACAATGGAAATTATGAAACCCAGCCGAAAAAAGGTTTAAGCCTGGCGCGTAAAATCGGCATGATTTCGTACCGCACAGATATTAATTTTAACGAAAAGTTTAAGAACCAAAGAAAGCTTGAAGAAAAAAGTGTTTTTGAAAAAGACAATATTTTTCAGATTGAAAGCTATCTTAATTATCAGGGCGAGAAACTGGTTGAACGCTTCGATGCCAATGCTTTTCTAAATATTTCGCAAGCTATGGATTTACACGACCTGGCGCGTGGACGCGGTGATTTGAATGCGGTTTTGGCCACCATTAAAAGTAAGGCCCTGTGCATTGGTATCGATTCAGATATTCTTTATCCGGCACATGAACAACAAAAAATTGCTGATTCGATCCCCGCTGCAGAATACAAAGAAATCAAATCCGAAGCTGGGCATGATGCCTTTTTAATCGAGTTTGAACAAATGGAAAATATAATCCGGCCCTTTTTAAGAAGTTTAAAATAAGAACTTTGGCTTCTCAATAATTTTAATTATAATAGGGCTAACGAAAACAATGACGGATATTTTAGAAGATCATGCGCATTGATAAAGTCCTGAACACCCTCAATAACAAACAGCGGCAAGCAGTAAAAAGCCCTCGCGTTCCCATCCTCATGCTCGCCGGCCCGGGCACGGGAAAAACCCGTACGCTTATCGCCCGCATTGTTTATCAGGTTAACCATTATAAAATCCAACCGGAACACATCCTTGCCCTTACTTTTAGCAACAAAGCCGCTTTGGAAATGCAAAGCCGCTTAAAAACCGTTTTAAAAGGCAAGGCCGAAAAAGTTAAGACCAGCACCATCCATCGTTTTTGTTTGGATATTCTGCGTAAATACCATCAGCAGGCCGGGCTCGATGCCCACTTTTCGGTCTGTAACGATGAATACCAAAAAAGCCTGCTGGAGAGCCTGATTGCCGATAAAGTACGGGCCAATAAGGAAAAAGCCGCCCGTGGCATCCTTACCTCTATCGACCAGTTTGTGATCCGCGAAAAACCCATGCCCCCTTTCACAGCAATGATTTACGATCAATATGTGGCACACCTGCAAAACCACAAATTGGTTGATTTCAATCAGATTTTAGCCAAAACGAAAAAACTGCTAAAAGAAAACCCGGACATCTGTGACCAGTACAGTTTTTTATATGAGGCAATTCATGTAGACGAATTTCAGGATACGGACAAAGTGCAGTATGAAATAATCAAAATGCTGGCCCATAAACACCGTAATATCTTTGTGGTTGCCGATGATGACCAGTCCATTTATGCCTGGCGCGGCGCCAACCCGGAAAACATCCGTACTTATATGGAAGATTTTAATATTGATGCGCCCATTTTTCTTGAGGTTAATTATCGCTCGGGGCAAAATATAATCAATGCGGCACATGCCATCGTAAAAGACACCGAACGGGTTGAACCGGAAAAGGCATTAAAAGCGGGCGATATTGTGGGTGATTTGCTGCACACAGAATTTTTTGACAATGAAGAACAGGAACTGAATTTTACTTTAGAAAAGCTGAACTACTGGCACACAGAAAAAAATATCCCGTTTTCTGAAATGGCCGTACTTTATCCCCAGCACCGTTTTGCCGAACAACTGGCCCTGAAACTGATCCGTGAACGTATGCCGTTCCAGCAGGCTACCGGGCGCAATTTTTCCGATAATCCACAAATGAAAAAAGTTATTCTTTATTTGCAGGTTATCCGCGACCCACTTGATACCCTTTTGCTGGAAACCCTTGTCGAAAGCGAGCTGGGTTATAACCTGCATAAACAAATCCAAAACCTGCAACAGGCCTCTAAAACAAGTTATCGCAAAGCTTTGTATGATTTAAGTAACCGACCCGAAGTTAGTGTGGACCTAAAAAGGCAATTGGGCACTTTTATAGGCAACCTGGCCAATCTTGTAAACCTGAAATCTTTTTATACATTTGGCCAGCTGATCAAACAAATCCTTATTGGGCTGCAAGATTTGGACAAATCTTATATCGAAGAAAAAGGCGCTAAATTTGAGGCCTTTCCCGGGAAGCCCGATTCAGGATTGTTAAAATCACGCAATACAATTTGGGTTTACCACCAGGAAAAACGCTTTGCATTTATCGCGGAAAAAATCCTGAACGAAATTTTTCCGGAAAGGGTAAAAATTCTCGCTGACGATAATTTAGAATCGGTGCACAAATCCGAGTTTCTCATTTTGCTGTCACCATTAAAGAAAGATATCGACACCCATTTTTTCACCTTATTTAAAGAGACCAGCAGGCGACGGGAATCGGTATTTTCCACTTTAATCCGCTGGTGCCAAAATTATTTGGTAAAACGCGATCCGGTTTTTGATAATTATGTGGTATTCGATTTGGAGACAACCGGGCGCAACCCCAACAAATGTGGCGTTGTTGAGATCGCCGCGGTAAAAGTACGAAACCGTGAAATTATTGAAACCTACCAAACCCTTGTAAACCCGGGCATGAAAATCGAACCCGAAGCCGCCGAGGTGCATCATATTTCCGAAAAAGATGTTGCGGACGCACCGACCATGGAACAAGTTTGGCCGGCATTTAAAAAATTTATCGGGGATGATATTTTAATCGCACACAACGGTTACGCTTTTGATTTCCGCATTATCGACCGTTTTGCAAAAAAAATTGATGGGGCCAAAACAGCAAATGTCCGTTACGATTCCCTGATCTTTGCCCGGCAAATGTACCCCAACAGCCGCAACTCGATCGATGCCCTTTCGGAAAAATTTAAGCTTGATCCCGGCAACCGTCACCGTGCTTTGGACGATGTAAAAGTCCTGCACTATATTTTCCAGAAAATTTTAGATGAGCGTTATAATGATCAGAAAAAAGTAAGTGGTGAGTTTTTATTTGAATACGCGGCATTGGCCCTCTTTTTAGAAAACAAATTGGTTTGTTACGAAGATAAGGTGATTTTTCTGGCGGGCGTACAAAAACTGCTTTCACCTTATTCTAAAATATTTGGCGCCTATTGTGGGTCGTTTAAATTTGAAGCGGAAGTCCTGCACAATCAAATTTCCCAAAAGGCACAACAACTTTATCCGGGTATTTTATCATACAACAACCAAGATGATTTTAAGCGCCGTGTTTTTGATATGGCCAACGAGTTTGACGGTCTTCCTTTAGATAGGGCCATCGCAGAATTCCTTTCGCTAATTATGCTCGTCAACCCGCAGGACCGTTTAACGCAAGCCGATGCGGTTTCACTGCTCACATTCCATGCGGCCAAAGGGCTGGAATTTAAAAAGGTTATAATCATGGGCATGGAAGACCAAAGCATGCCCAGTTTTTTTGCCTATAAAGAAGATGATTATGATGACCGTCCCGTGGACAAAAAGATGGATGAACAAAAACGCTTGCTTTATGTTGGCCTTACCCGCGCCAAAGATGAGATTATTTTAACAGCGGTAAAAAATCGTTTTGGCCGGGCGCAGAAATCATCACCTTTTTTACGGGTACTGATTAAGCATTTAAAGGAGAGTGGTTGATTGTTTTATTTTATCAAAAAACCGGGTTAATTAATGCAAAAGAAATTTAAATTAACCTTGCAAATTAAAAGCCTCCCTTTTGATTAACATACTTAATATCCAAACAGCTTCTTCCACCCTTGTACCTTCTCATTATTTGTGGTAACTTCCAAAACTTGATTTCATCTATAGATTTAGTATGTACAAATGGGTTTGACCGAGCGAAGATCAAATCTCAATTAACTGAAAAAGAAGAAAATAAAAATGAAAAATAAAATGGAAATAATAACCCTACATGGAGAATACCCTACCGCAAAAGTTATGGAAAATTAAAAACGAAGATACATCGCGCTCGATTATCGATGTACTCCTTGAAAATAGAAACTTACCGCCTGACCACATGGAGCCGTTTCGCCTGACCGACCGTATGCACGCGCCGGACTTGCTGCCCGATATGGAAAAAGGTGTAGAACGCATCCTTGAAGCAATCAATAAAAATGAAAAAATTGTCATTTTTGGTGATTATGATGTGGATGGCGTGACATCGACAGCATTGATGTTGTTCTTTTTTAAGGCGATTAATTATCCCGTACAATACATTGTGCCCCATCGTGAAAAAGATGGTTATGGCCTGCGCCCTTCCGGTGTAGACCGAGTTAATGCCATGGCCGCCAAGCTAATTATTACTGTGGATAACGGCATAAGCGCCAATGATGCCATCGACTATGCTGCGTCGCTTGGCATTGATGTTGTTGTGACCGACCACCATTTGCAAGAGGGCGAATTGCCCAATGCCTGTGCTGTGATCAACCCCAACCGCAGTGATTCCGAATACCCCTTTAAGTCAATTTGCGGTGTAACCGTTGCCTTTAAAGTAGCCTGGGTTTTAGGACAGAGGCTCATGTCTGAGGATCGATACAAACAATTTTTACTTTCACATCTCGACCTTGTGGCGATTGGTACCATTGCCGATGTGATGCCTATCCGCGATGAAAATTACGCGCTGGTCAAATTTGGGTTAAAGGTCCTGGCCAATACAAAAAAACCGGGATTGATCGAGTTAAAGAAAATCAGCGGCGTACGCACCAATATAATTACCCCCATTACGATCGGTTATTTTTTAGGCCCACGTTTAAATGCTGCCGGCAGGATGGGCGATGCCTCATTATCGGTTGATCTGCTTGTGGAAGAAAGTAGCGCGCAGGCCAAAAAACTTGCGCAGGATTTAGATGCTTTAAACCGTGAAAGGCAGATGCTGCAACGCGACTATTTGGAAGATGCATCAAATAATATTAAAGCAACTTTTGAAGATGGCCAAAAGGTAATCATCGTAGAAAATGAAGAGTGGCAAGCCGGATTAATTGGCTTGGTCTCAGGTCGCCTAAAAGAAGAATTTTGCTGCCCTGCCATTGCCTTTACAAAAGACGGTAATGGAAACTTTGTTGGGTCGGCACGGAGTATTGAAGCCTTTCATGTAACCGAAGCGCTTACTTTATTCAACCAGTATTTTTTAAATTATGGCGGTCACCATAAAGCAGCCGGGCTGACTGTGCCGGCGGAGCATTTTTCCATATTTAAGGAAGAGTTTACAAATTATGTAAACGAAAAACTTGCCAATGCCGATTTAACCCCCGAGCTGGAAGTAGACTCAATCGTTGAAATCGACCAGATAAATGAAAGGGTTGCCGACCATCTCCAGCAAGTAGGCCCATTTGGTGAAACAAATCCTGAGCCCATTCTTTTACTGAAAAACGGCGTTATTCGCGACATGCGCTTATTAAGCGAAGGACGGCATCTTAAATTTTATATCCAAAAGGCCAACATAATGTTTGAGTGTTTATGGTGGGGTGGCGGAATTTATAAAAACATATTAAAGCTGGGCAGTAGTTGCGATATAGTTTTTAGGATGAACATAAATATTTTTCAGGGAACGCCACGTTTGCAACTAACCATCGAAGATGTCCAAATAAATAATTAACAGATGATGCGCTTCAACACATTATCCATTTTATAAATCTTTAAATTTACAATTTACTGAATTAAAAGTGGCTTGATTTTAATAGGTGATAGCAGTAGCCTTTATAACTTTTAAAATAAACGTAACACAGATGCAAGAACGAATAATTGAAATCATTGTTTATCTTCTGGAAGAATTTCAACAAAAACAAAACAACGAAAAATATACCGATCTCTCCAAAGAATTACTTTCCCGTGGTTATACAGAAAGTGAAATTAATTTTGCTTTTTCCTGGATTTTTAACCATCTCCAGAAACCCAGTGAAGAAGAGCTGGAGTTCAGCTACTCAACGGATTCGATCCGTGTTTTACATGATCTTGAAAAACTTGTCATTGCCCCGGAAGCCTATGGCTATCTTTTGCAACTGCTGCATCTGGGCATGATTAAAGAAGTTGACCTTGAAGATGTGATCGAACGGGCATTATCTATTGGCAGTACAAATATTACCATAGACGATGTAAAATCTATGGCCGCTTCTGTTATCTTTAATCCGGATACAAACCCTTCTGTTGATGGCTTCTTTTTCCACCCGGGCACAAATACGATCCATTAAATAGATTTTTTCAGGGATTTTCCTTTCTCCTCATTTAGACCTTCCTAAGAGCAAAAAATCAACCCTGTTCGATATTAAAAGCCGGTGAGAATCGTGGCAGCTTATCTTGACTTTATTATGGCGTACAGGTAAGTTCTAAGCTTATTCTACACTATTATTACAACTTAAAAATCAGGAGAAATTATGTCTCAATACGATGTAATCGTTCTCGGGTCAGGCCCCGGTGGATATGTTGATGCCATACGGGCTGCCCAATTAAAAATGAAAACAGCATTAGTGGAACGCGATAAACTGGGCGGAATTTGCCTAAACTGGGGCTGCATTCCTACCAAAGCCCTTTTAAAAAGCGCTGAAATTTTTGAAGAAGTGAAACATGCTTCGTCCTTTGGATTAAAAATCGAAAAAGCAGAAGTGGAT
>JAJRVW010000242.1 GCA_024277115.1 Calditrichota bacterium | reverse complement strand
CTTTTGTGAACACGCCCTCAAGAACTTCGGCAACAACTTTCCTCTTGAAAACCTCACTATATCTCTTTGGCTTGTTTTTGCTCATTTTTTGTCCTGGTTTTAGTTGACTGGTTTAGTCAACCTATTTCAGGACTATACATTATGCTGTTGGGATGCTTCCCCGCCTAAAAGCAGCGGGGCAGGCTCTGCGTCAGCATGACAGTGATAAGCAAATTTTAGAACCCCCAACATTAAAATAAAAGAATCAATCATAAAACATTAATTTACGCCTTTCTTTGATCACAAAGGTGATAATTGTCATTAGATTTTTGATTATATTTTGTGAAGTGTTAATTTGTGGCAATCAAAATCAATCAGGTTACATTTAGAAGTTCAAAAAAAATAAGGAAAATAATGGCTAAAAATTTTGCATTGATCGGTGCTGCCGGTTATATCGCGCCCCGGCACATGCAGGCGATTAGGGACACAGGCAATAATCTGACATGCGCATTGGACAAAAGTGATTCGGTAGGGATTTTGGACCGCTTTTCTGACAACGTGGATTTTTTTACAGAGTTTGAACGCTTTGACCGGCATATTGAAATGTTGCGGATGAAGGGCACGCAAGATAAAATCGATTATGTGTCCATCTGCTCGCCCAATTATTTCCACGATGCGCACATGCGCTTTGCCCTGCGGATTGGCGCGCATGCCATCTGTGAGAAGCCTTTGGTGCTCAACCCGTGGAACCTCGATGCCCTCGAATTATTGGAGGAAAAATCCGAAACAAATATTTACAATGTTTTGCAACTGCGCATACATCAATCCATAAAAGCCTTAAAAGCTAAATTTGATAAAAGCCCCGGTGATAAAAAACATGAAGTTGTTTTAAGCTACATCACCTCGCGGGGGAAATGGTACGATTATTCCTGGAAGGGCGCTATCGAAAAATCGGGTGGCGTACCGACAAATATTGGCATCCATTTTTTTGATATGCTTACCTGGATTTTTGGCGCGGTCCAAAGCAACCGGGTGCATTTAAACGACCCGCGCAAGGCATCCGGTTTTATTGAACTGGAAAATGCCAATGTGCGCTGGTACCTTTCGCTGGATAAAAACGATCTGCCTGAACAGGCTGTTAAAGAGGGCAAGCCAACTTATCGTTCCATCACCATTGATGGCGATGAGGTGGAGTTTTCCGGCGGCTTTACCGACCTGCATACGGAAATTTATAAGGATATTTTAAGCGGAGGTGGTTTCAGGATTAAACATGCGCGCACCTCGGTGGAGCTGGCCTATAAAATCCGCCATGCCAAAATTGAAAAACCGGGCAGTGGTGAAGCGCATCCGTTTTTATTGAAAGATTGTTGAGCGTTTTTTGCGAAATCCCGATCCTCTATCGGGGTAGAGCGTTTTTTGCGAAATCCCGATCCTCTATCGGGGTAGGGCGTTTTTTGCGAAATCCCGATTCTTGATCAGGAAAGATTGGGTTTTGTCCACAGTGCTGTCATTGTGTAACAATCTTTATCTTTATTAAAGTAGGTGGTGCCGGGATGAAAAAAGGGTTCTTACAGAATGACACATCTTCCGCCCGTTTTTTTATCGCGCGGTGTATATATTGTAAATTAAAAAACATTCTGATTTCAGACATATTTTATTCTGTTGTTTTAAACTTGTAACCCGCAACCTGCAATTTAAATTTTTAATTCCCCCAAATTACTTAGAGGGAATATCTTAAAATAAGGTGAAATAAATGAGCGAACAGAAATACTTTACACACGAATCCGCTTATGTGGATGATAATGTGGAAATTGGCGAGGGCACAAAAATCTGGCATTACAGCCATGTACAGAGCGGGGCGCGCATAGGCAAAAAATGCGTTTTCGGGCAGAATGTGAATGTGGCCAATAATGTAAAAATCGGTAATTTTTGCAAGGTACAAAATAATGTGTCCATCTATGAAGGTGTGGAACTGGAAGATTATGTCTTTTGCGGGCCATCGATGGTTTTTACAAATATCAGCGAGCCGCGTTGTGAGTTCCCGCAGGTTGGGGCGGCCTATTATTTAAAAACGGTGGTCGGTTATGGCGCATCGATTGGCGCCAATGCCACAATTGTGTGCGGCCATAATATCGGCCGGTTTGCCTTTATTGCGGCGGGCGCTGTTGTGGCCAAAGATGTGCCGCAATATGCTTTAATGGCCGGGGTTCCCGCCAAACGTATTGGCTGGATGGGCCGTCATGGCGCTAAGTTGCCACAGCCGGACGAAGCGGGTATTATGGTTTGCCCAAAGTCGGGCTGGAAATATACGGTTAAAGATGGTGTGTGCGTTTGCCTGGATTGGGATGAAGGGAAAGCGGTTTAGGGGCTTATGGTTAAAATGATTCCGTAACCATCCGGGTCTTTGACCTCAATTCCATTTTTTGCCAATAGGAGTTCTTTGATTTTATTAAGGGAATGCCGGAATTTTCGATATTCTTTTTTATTGTGTTGAGTTCTTCTTCGGAATTGAAGTAAAAAACAATCAAGTCGTCTTCGTCAGGACGATGATCCACTTTTGCATTCGATTCGGTAAATTCTAAATGCCAATCTAACGGCGGGTACCCGAGAAATACGCCATTGTAACCCGAGTGGTTTTCAAATCCCCCAAATTTTTTCAATCCTATTACCTCGGTAAAGAATTTAATAAGTGATTTTAGGTCATTGGTATGTCTTGCATATCTAAATTTCATTTTCGGGTTTATCCTGGTTGTAGACATCGGCTTGGTGATGAGGAGTGTGGGATTTTGGAATTCCACACTTTCAGTTTAATATGCCGTTTATTTAGTGTCTGTCCATAAACATTTCACTTGCTGTTATCCTGAATCGTTCTTTGTTGAGCGTTTTTTGCGAAATCCTCGATTTATCGGGATGAAGAATCTAATTCTACAGCCCCTGATCCTTTTACTTGCGGGGGTTTAAGATACTTCGGTAAAAAGCACCCCCGTATGACAGGCTAGCTAATTTCTACTTTATAGACAGGCACTATTTATATACATAATGTTCAATTTAACCACTTTCTGTCCAATGCCTTATATACATTGTTACAAGCTGGTTTTACTCATCAATTTTATAATAATCAGTTGACCAAATTTGCTCACATATTCTTTGAACAAGTTTTTGTCTTTCACCTATATCATTACTTTTAAATTGTTTATGTGCTTTAAATTCAAGTTTTTGAATCTTTTCAGCTTTCAAAAAGTTCGGATTTTTCTCATAATAGGTAGAATGCAATGTTTGGGCAAAAGTATTTTCTTTTAAATAATGCTCTACCTTGTCTTTATACTTGTCGCTGCTAAATGATTGGTTTGTCCCATTTGGTAAAAGAATTAACGCTCCAATTGAATTTCTCCAAGATTGAAAATCTCCAATTTGTTCGAATTCATCTTTATGTTCTTCAAATTTATCTCCCCAGATATGTTCAATTTCAAACTGTCTTCCTTGTGGATGATGATAAGTTACATAAGTCGTTGATTTACCAACCAAATTATCAATATAGCTGGTGATTCTTGATAGTAAATGTTTTACAAATTTTCTATTTTGCCCGTGTAAGCCAAATTCCCAAATTGCATCCCATTCTTGTTCGATACCATTTATTTCATTCGTTAGATTTTCTCCTAATTTTTCTAAATCATTGTTTCTTATTAGCTTGATGATATTGAACATTGTATATTTAATTGAAGTCTGTCCAAATTTTCGATAATTTACAGCTCTTCTTACTGTGAAAGTCTCAATAAATCTTGCAACAAAATCAAGTTTAATATCTATTAGCTCCTCTTTATCGCCATAATTGATAGATGCTAAAAGTAGTGCATCTTGAAGTGAATCAGCAATACCCCAATAATTTATAAAATGTAAATGTGGCTTTTGGGTTTCATATTCTATTTGTGCATCCCAACTTCTTAGATGGCATTTAACAAAAAATGGAAATTGGTTTTTAAAAAAGTCATAAAATTCATCAGATGTTTTCAATTTAAAGACCTTTTTATGATTATCTTTAAACCAATTATGAAATCTTGTTCCGATTAATTCAAAATCCTTATTCTCAGACCCAGCTTTACCTGGTCGGATACTTGTTGCATATTTACCTCTGAACCAAGCTTGAAAAAATGACTGGTCCGCTGTATCTTCGTAGTCGTGTAATTTCTGTATTTGCTCTTTCCAAATATTGTTTATTTCAATTCGTTGGTTGAAGTCCGTAATTTTAGAAAGAATGTAGCCCTTTAACATCTCTGTTGGGGTTAAATTCAATCCTCTGTCATTCATGGTTTCAAATATCGTATATGCATTTTCATCAGAATATGCGATAATTTCTACAATAACAACATTTTCAATTAGCCAGTCTATAAAATATGGTAATGCTCCATTAGTTAATTCTTCTGGAAATGTATTATTAATATCCTCATATCTTTCGAGCATATTAATAACAGTTTCATCATCATTTTCTTGGATTTTATATTCGCCTTTTTCAAATAATGCTTTAAGACAAGGTTCTCGTGTCTCGTCTGTCATATTGAAAGATTTTTCTCCATATTTTTCAGAAAAAATCAATTCGCTTATTGACACTTTTTGTTCACTATTTGATTGTAAATGATTAAGGTAAATAAGAAACAGTGTTATTGAAGTAATTCTTTGCTGCCCATCAATAATTGATTTTTTACCACCATTAACACTAAATACAACTGGTCCAATATAATAACTCTGATAGTTTGCAACCTCTGAACGCTTATCAGTCGCTTTATACGATTTTAGAAAAGTTGAAGTCAAATCTTCAATTAGTAGTTTAATATGTTTTCCTTGCCAACGATACTCACGTTGAAAATAGTCAATATAAAACTTTTGGTCTTTAAGCAAAGAATTAATATTTATGTCCGTTGCTTCAATTTTATTTTTTAAGTTTTCACTCATTTATAAACCTTTTATTGATTATTAAGCTGCTGTTTTAGCTTGCTTGTAACATTGCGTTTATCATGGATATATATGGCCTCAATTTCATTTAGCCCGAATATAAACCGTTAAAACAAATAAACCAAATTGTGCTTCCGTGCTATACCGTCCACCTTTTCAGGGTAAATAGCTCCTGTTTCTACTACTAAAATTAATACCCTGTTGGATTTTCCCTGCAAAAAGTCGAAAATTACAGAATTATTCCTTGCAAAAAGTCGGGAATACCCGAATTATTCCTTGCAAAAAGTCGGAAAACTTACTATAATCAATTATTATTTTAATATATCAACGGAAAAAAATGTATCGGTCTGCTATAGAGTTTTTTAATAAATGGAAGGTTAAAGAAGACAGAAAACCGCTTATAGTAAGGGGTGCGCGGCAAGTTGGCAAGACATGGCTTCTTAAAGAGTTTGGGGCAAGCCAATTTAAAACCTGCCATTATTTCGATTTTGAAAAAGAAAAAAATAAATTTTTACCCTTGTTTAATGGAGACCTTGATCCACAAAAAATTATCGGTGGGCTGTCGCTCCTGTCAAATAAACAAATTGATATCCAAAACGACCTGATAATTTTTGATGAGGTTCAGAATATCCCGAGGGCGTTAACAGCTTTAAAATATTTTTATGAAGAAATGCCGGGTTTGGCCATTTGCTCGGCTGGTTCATTGTTGGGGATTATCCTTTCCGATGAATCCTTTCCTGTGGGCAAGGTGGAGTTTTATACGTTATGCGCTATGAATTTTGAAGAGTTTCTCGTTAATTACGGCAACCGGTTTTTATATGATGCCTATCTCGAGGCCTGTAAAAATAATTTTGTGGAAGAAGTAGTACATGAAAAACTGTTGACCGTTTTAAAAGAGTATTATGTGGTGGGGGGCTTACCGTAAATTGTCAGTTTTTATTTGGCAAACAAGGAAAAGGAAATAGAGCCTTTTAAAGGGATTAGGGAAAAACAAGTGGGGTTGTTAACAGCGTTTATGTCGGATTTTAGTAAGCATTCCGGCAAAGTAAACGCCCTTCATATCACTTCTGTTTTTGAAAATATCCCTCTACAACTGGCACAAAACCTAGATGGGTCCGTTAAGCGTTTCAGGTTTAAAAATGTTGTAAAAGGTAAAAAAGGGTTTAGTGAATTGAGTGGGCCGATTTCATGGTTGGCAAATGCGGAATTAGTTATCAAGGTCCCAATTTGCAATAAACCGGCCTTGCCATTACGGGCCTTCACTAAAGAAAACTTTTTTAAACTGTACATGCTGGATGTGGGCTTATTGGGTGCAATGCTGGAAATACCTGTGCCATTAATCCTGCTTGGGGATTATGGAACAACGAAAGGCTTTTTTGTTGAAAATTTTGTGGCGTCAGAGCTTTTGTCGGCCGGGATAGCCCAACTCTATTCCTGGAACGAACGCAATTCTGAAATTGAGTTTGTCATAATTTATGATGGTAAAATTGTGCCGGTTGAAGTTAAGTCCGGTAGGCGTACAAAGTCCAAGAGCCTGCAACAATATATGTTAAAATATAATCCGGAAAAGGCGCTTGTCCTATCCGAAAAACCTTTCGCTGTTGCGGGCAAAGCCAAACGGTTTGTCCCTCTTTATTTAGCGGCAAAACTTTTGTCCATAAATTTATAAGTCTCCCGCTATTTTTCACCATCAAAACAGATTCGCTATTTGCCCCAATAGTTGGTACATTGCCAAGCTATATTTATTTATCTATAAAGGAAGACAAATTTGGAAAGTATTACCATAGACCGGCTTGGTCTATCAGAAGAAGTATTAAGGGCTGTGCAGGAACTCGGCTTTGAGAAGCCTACACCTGTTCAGGAAAAAGTAATCCCGTTGTTGCTTAAAACTCCAACCGACCTTGTTGCGTTGGCCCAAACGGGAACAGGCAAAACCGCTGCCTATGGCCTGCCAATCATCGAGCAGATTTCGATTGCAGACAAAAACACCCAGGCGTTGATACTTAGCCCGACACGCGAGCTATGTATGCAAATCGCCAAAGACCTTAAAAAATACTCAAAATATGTAAAAGGGATGAGTATCCAGGCGGTATACGGTGGCACGGATATTAACAAACAGATTAAAGCGCTGGATAAAGGCGTGCATATCATTGTGGCCACACCGGGCCGCATGCTGGATTTAATGTACCGCAAAAAAGCCGACATCACGACCATCGAAACGGTTGTGCTGGACGAGGCAGATGAAATGCTCAATATGGGCTTTCAGGAAGATTTAAACAATATTTTGCAGGATACGCCATCCGATAAAAACACCTATCTCTTTTCGGCAACCATGCCGCGTGAAGCGGAGAAAATAGCCCGGGAATATATGTCCGATCCCGAAAAAATTACCGTAGGCAAGCGTAATGCCGGCGCGGAAAATGTGGAGCACCTGTATTATATGGTGCAGGCCAAAGACCGCTACCTGGCGCTTAAACGTATCGCCGATTTAAACCCGGATATTTACGGGATTATATTTTGCCGTACCCGTCGCGAGACCAAAGAGATAGCCGATAAACTGATTAACGATGGTTATAATGCCGATGCTTTGCATGGCGATTTATCTCAGCAACAGCGTGATTTTGTGATGCAGAAATTTCGCGTAAAAAACCTCCAGATGCTTGTGGCAACCGATGTGGCCGCACGGGGTTTGGATGTAAACGAACTGACACATGTTATCAACGTGGACCTGCCGGACGATCTTGAGATTTACACGCACTGCAGTGGCCGTACAGGTCGTGCAGGTAAAAAAGGCGTCTCGATCAATATTGTGCACAGCCGTGAAAAAGGCAAGATTAGGCGCATTGAACAATTGATCGGTAATAAGTTTGAACACAGGCAAGTACCCGGTGGCGCGGAAATTTGTAAAACGCAGTTGTTCCACATGATCGATAAAATGCAAAAGGTCGAAATTGACCATGACCAGATTGATCCCTTTTTACCGGACGTATATGAAAAATTAAAAGATTTATCCAAGGAAGACTTGATCAAGAATTTCGTGGCGTTGGAGTTTAACCGCTTTTTGGCTTATTATAAAAACGCCAAGGATATTAACTTTGTGGAAAAATCCCGACGTGACTTTTCGGATCGTCCTGACCGCCAAAGAAGGCCAAGCCGTGACGCTGGCCGGACACGTTATACACGCTTCTTTATTAGCGTTGGCAGCAAAGACAACCTTAATGCAGGTACTTTGATTGGCTTGATTAACCGTTATTGCCAGGATCGGGAAATGGAAATTGGCAAGATTGAGGTAATGAAAACCTTCTCCTTTTTTGAGGTAGGTGAGTTTTATGCCGATCAGGTTTTGGCCGCTTTCCGTGGCGCTAAATTTGATAAACGTTCCATCCAGGTGGAAGTGGCCCAGCCGCGTGAACATAGCGGAGGGGGCAAAAAAGAA
This sequence comes from Calditrichota bacterium, assembly GCA_024277115.1. Taxonomy (GTDB): domain Bacteria; phylum Calditrichota; class Calditrichia; order Calditrichales; family J004; genus JABFGF01. The sequence goes on along the minus strand of JAJRVW010000242.1, from coordinate 800 downwards.
AGCTTCCGTGATCGCCGTGATAAAAAAGGCGGTTTTAACAAAGGTGGTTCATCAAAAGGTGGTTCGTACAAAGGACGCCGAAGGGAACGGCATTAAAAATGTGAGGCGGGTTTTATTCCCGCCTTTTTTTTTGCCCTTTCATGCCCCGCTCAGAATGACACATGTTTGTCATGCTGACAACGGAAGCATCTCTTCTGCGCAAGCAGGAACTAATCCTGATAAACAATGGGATTCTTCACTCCACTGCGTTCTGCTCAGAATGACACATGTTTGTCATGCTGACGGAGGAAGCACCCTTTCTGCGCAAGCAGGAACTAATGTTGATCAACAATGGGATTCTTCACTCCACTGCGTTCTGTTCAGAATGACACATGTTTGTCATGCTGACGAAGGAAGCATCCTTTCTGCGCAAGCAGGAACTAATGTTGATAAACAATGGGATTCTTCACTCCACTGCGTTCTGTTCAGAATGACGCGTATTTGTCATACCCGCAAAACATCCAGTCTTTTTGATTCAGAGGCGCGGCGTTAAAGAGAGCTACTAACGGCAATTTTAAAAATAGTTTGTTCCCGCCAGCTATCACCGGAAAGATGACTATCGGCCAATGCCAGGTCAACATCAAGTCCTCTAAACTTTGTTTGTACACCGAAGGTTAAAAAAGTGGCCGAAAATTTGTCCAAGGATTTTGGCAGCTCCGGGCCAAGTTTTTTTTCAGTAGAATAGCCGCCAAGCGAAAGGCTTAACCGATCAGAAAAGTAATGTGTATAACTTGCAGAAATCTCTGTTGATTCTCTAAAAT
>JAJRVW010000241.1 GCA_024277115.1 Calditrichota bacterium | reverse complement strand
TTAACATTTGGCTTGTCCTCTTTTGAGTAAAAATGTTATGCGAACTCGCCCCTTTTTAGGGGGAGGACAAGCCAATTTTACACAACTAATTAATAACATTAAAATTAAATATGTAATTATTTAAAAACTTTTGACACTACGAAATAGAAAAAAGGGGGTAATAAAATGAAGCAGAAATACACATATCAAAGGTTAATTATACTAATTTTTTCCCTTTTGTTTGTTTTCCAATCTAATCAACTGTTTGCACAAAAAAAGTACCAGCCAAAACGCATCAATAAATGTATTGAATTATTAGAGGCAGGCCAACCCATTTATTACGCCGCAGCTTATGGAGGATATGAACTTGGGAAAAAAATGGCAAAAACCTGGGCCGATTATATTGTTTTTAATATGGAACACAATCCTGTAGACTTCCATCTTTTACATGAATTTATGCGTGGATTGGTTGATGGAGGCCCTACCCCCAGTGGGCACCGCACTCCCACGGTGATTGCGATTTTACCGGTATCAGGTGTTGATATGCAAACATTTAAAGGGAGTGAGTGGTTAATACAACAGGCCTTAGCCCAAGGTGTCCATGGCGTTGAACTTATTCGGGCCCGGGATCCAAATGCGGTACGGGAATTTGTTAGGGTTTGCCGTTATCCTTTTCAAAAAAAAGGTATTGATAAAATTGGTGAAGGTTTAAGGGGCTGGGGAAGCCAAAATTTTGCTGCTTGGGTTTGGGGCATAAGTAGAAAAGAATATCTAAAAAAGGCAGACGTTTGGCCGTTAAACCCTGAAGGGGAAATTATGCTTGGGGTTAAAATAGAAGACAGGCATGCGTTAGCCAATGCGGAAAAAACGTTAGCTATTTCTGGCTTATGTTTTGCCGAACACGGCCCGCGTGATATGGGTTTGTCCTATGGATATTTGGAAGGAAGAGCCGATCCTCCCGTACCGCCAGAAGTACAGGCTGCAGGATACAAGGTACTTGGCTTATGTAAAAAATATGGGCTTTTCTTTTTAGATAATGTATTGCCGGACAATGTTGTTAAACAAATTCAACGAGGCGTAATGATTGGCGCAGGGCGCAGACAGGATGCAGCCGAAGTCGGCCGTCGTTATACCAAACGTAAAATGCCCTGGTAATAATAGTTAATAAACTATTATCATATAAACTTATGTTCTGTTAAGCAAAAATCAAAAGAAACAGGCAAGTTCAAATTTTTAACTAACATAAGGCAAAACGATGAAAAAGCTGGCATTTGGAACATTGTATCATTTCATTTTATTACTAACAATTGTTTCTTTTCTAAGGGCGCAATCTCCAGAAGTCTATGGACGATTTCAATATCAAGGGCAAACATATTATGGGCAAATTAGTGGTAATCATGTTTCTGTTTTAACCAAAGCACCGTGGAAAGGTGGCGTGGCCACGGGAAAGATTTTGGAAGCAGATCAGCTCAAATGGCTACCACCTTCTGAACCTCATGTGATTATCGGTTTGGCAAAATCGTTTGCAAGTTCCTGGAAGGGAAGAACGCCACCTCATACCGTCCGTTGGTTTATTAAACCGCCTACGGCGGCCGTTACTTCAGGAGATGTGGTGATTTTACCCCCAACACTAAATGAAGTGAAAGTTGAAGGCGAAATGGTAATTGTGATTGGGAAAACGGTAAAAAATGCTTCAGAAAACGAAGCGCAAAAAGCAATTTTCGGTTTTACACAAGGCGATGATATTGTTGGGACAGTGCGGTCCTATCACCAACTGACCGGCGATCCACCGAATTTCTCCGAAAAAGTGCTGGCCACTGGTCTGAAAATTTGCGATCGGTTTGCACCGTATGGCCCCTTTATTTATCGGAATGTGGATTGCAAGCATTGCCAATGTCGCGTACAAATTGTGCACTCAGATTCCGGGAAAAAGGAAGATTGTACTTACAATACCTCCGGCTTGCTGTACAGTCCTGCGAAAATTGTAAGCGATTTATCCAGGGTGCTAACTCTTAACCCAGGCGATGTCATTTTTACCGGTACTGTTAAAGCTTTTTTTGCTCATCCAGGAGATGTGATTACCATAAAGATTTCAAACTTTAAAAGTTTGCAAAATAAAATTGTAGGTTCTAAATGAGATTCTTGCTAAAAGAGAAACAAATTATAGGTTGGGGATTGGCGGGATTGCTAATATTTTCCATGTTGCAGGTTGTCCCCAATTTATCTCAAAAGGATGTCCTGATGCTGCAAAAAAACGTTGCCCAGTTGTTTATTGATGACTATTTAATTGATACGGGCAGTGGGCTTCGGCGTACTTTGCACATGCCGGTTAAAAATTCGCATGGTAATCAGCCCATTATTGAATTGGAAAAAGAATTTGCCCCTTATGCGGCAACACTTGAAGCCAACGGTACTATTGTTTACGATCGACGATTGAAAAAATATGTGATGTTTGCTCTTGGGTATTCGGTTCACGGGAAAACAATGGATCGCAGAGAAAGTCGCTGGAAGTATTATCGCATCTATCGTATTACTTCAGTAGATGGTAGGCACTGGCTAAAAGGCGATGATGGGCATCCTCAATGGGTATTTCCCCGAGCTCGGCAGGATTTATATGATTCTACAAGCGGTACCTATGCTACCAATATCGATGCAGGCTCTTTTTATTACGATAAAATTGATTCTACTTATCCCTACAAAGGATGGCGGCATTTTTCCAACTGGGGTGACGATCGAGAGGGACAATATTATTTGCGTTCCCGGGATGGTATCCATTGGGAGCGATTGCATCGTGTCGTTAATGCTTATGGCGGAAAACACGATCCCTTTTACTGCCGATTTAAAGTAAATCACATGACGTTAGTAGGGCCTCAGGATGTAACCTATTTTTACTTTGATTCCCTGAAAAATCGATTTTTGGGGATTTTTAAATTTTATAGTCCCAAGCCCGTAAAATATGGCAATCGAGTGCGGAGTCGAGCGTATGCCTTTTTTAATCCACCGTTGGAAAAGCCATTTGACCTCTCCCGTATTTCCCATGTGGAACTGGTCCCTCCATTAAAAGATGTAGGCAGTGAAACACGTTATGATGAATATTATGGTTCAACTGCTTGGCGTTACGAATCCTTGTGGCTTGGCGGATTGCGTGTTTTTCATGAGAATGGAGATTATCCCTGGTCAGCAGCGGGATGTGCTTTTTTGCGATTGGTAGTAAGCCATGATGGCCTTCATTGGCATAAAGTTAATTTCCCAAATCAAGATGGAATTCTTGGCGTTTTTTTACCCAATGGTAAGGAAGGAGGAAATAACGGCCGGAATGATGGAGGCTATATGACTCAGTTTACCAATCCTCCGCTGCGTCTTGGTGATTCATTGATTTTTTATTATGGAAGTTCCTCTTGGGGGAAGAATCAACCGCCCGAGAAAAAAATGAGCGGGGGCGGTATTTTCCGTGCGCGTCTTCGTTTGGATGGCTTTGTGGCTGGTGATGCTGGCGAATTTGTTACAAAAAAGCTCATAGCCCTTGCTGCGCAAAAGATAACGCTTAATGTTATTGGGCCGGTAAGCATTACTCTATTGGATCGCAATGGTAACCGTATTGCTGAAGAAACCATCGAAGGGAACTATCTCGATTATCGCCCTTTCCAAAAAGTGAAAAATTTAGTTTTATTTTTAAAACGGGGATTTCGCCTTCGATTTCACATTGGCAAAGGCGGGCACTTGTATGCTTTTCGATTACTATAAAAAATAGATTTGATTTAGTGAGAATGAGCAATGAGTGTGGTTAATCTTCAACCTTTTAATATTATCGCCAAGCCTATAGGGCCTGTTTGTAATCTTAATTGTTCTTACTGCTTTTACCTGGAAAAAGAGAAACTTTTTAGCCAAAATGAAGACTTCCGCATGGCCGATGATGTGCTGGAGGCTTATATAAAACAAACCATCAAAAGCCAAAATGCACCTATCGTGGATTTTATTTGGCAGGGGGGGGAACCGACTTTATTGGGAGTAGATTATTTCCGCAAAGTGGTTGAAATCCAGAAAAAATATGCCCATGGTAAAGATATTCGAAATGCATTTCAAACCAATGGGGTTTTGCTTGATGATGAATGGTGTGAATTTTTCAAGGAAAATAAGTTTTTAGTTGGGATTTCCATTGACGGCCCTGAAGATATTCACAATCGTTATCGCTTAACTAAAAACGACAAAGGAGCTTTCTCATTGGTCATGCGCGGTATGGAATGCTTAAAAAAACACAATATTGATTTTAACACCCTTACCTCCGTTCAAAGGGAAAATGCCTACAAAGCCCTGGAAGTTTACCACTTCCTAAAAAAAGAAGGCAGTAATTTTATGCAATTTATCCCTATTGTTGAACGCGTGAGCGATAGACCACTTAAATCGGGGCTTAAATTGTTGCCTTCGTTTGCCGATGTTTCGGCTCCCGTAACCGACTGGTCTGTGGAGCCGAAACAATATGGCATCTTTTTAAGCGAAATTTTTGACGAATGGGTTCGGAATGATGTAGGGCGCATTTATGTGCAGATCTTTGACGTGGCTTTGGAAACATGGTTTGGCATGGAACCATCCTTGTGTATTTTTCGCAAAACTTGTGGTCAGGCACTGGCTATTGAACATAATGGCGATGTCTATTCTTGCGATCATTATGTTTTTCCAGAAAATCGACTGGGTAATATTTTAGAAACGCCTTTGGAAAAACTTGTTTACTCAGGAAAGCAAATTCAATTTGGTAAAGAAAAAGAAACCACTCTGCCACAATACTGCCGTGAATGTCCTTTTCTTTTTGTCTGTAATGGAGGCTGCCCCAAAGATCGTTTTATTACTACGCCTGATGGCGAAGAGGGGTTAAATTATCTTTGCGAAGGCTATCAATACTTTTTTGCCCATGTCGATCCGTACATGCGCTTTATGGCCAACGAATTAAGACATCAAAGACCGCCTGCCAATGTAATGTCCTGGGCACGCGAAAAAGATTTAGGGTTTCCTTCTTTAAAAGTAAAGCCTAACGATCGTTGCCCCTGTGGGAGCGGGAAAAAATACAAGTATTGTTGTGGGCAAAATCTGAAACATTAATCGTACTACATAATATTATTAAGTCAAGTCTAATATTTTGAAACCTTTGAAAAAATCATTTTTTATAAAATGATTATTTTGAAAGTGGAAATTTTTAAAAATTTTGGTCTATTTCATGGTTTTTGCGACTGATTTTACATATGATTCTTCCTTTTTGGCTTATTCCTTTAACC
>JAJRVW010000240.1 GCA_024277115.1 Calditrichota bacterium | reverse complement strand
TTGGTAAATCGACGCCTGCTAAACGTGCCAAAGCATTCCTCCAGTATATTCAGACGGTTCTTATCTAGCCTTGCCGCTGCTTATGTTTTTTATTTTTGCACGAAACGCGCACTACACCTTTTCGCTTAAACACTCTACAGTCAGAGCACATTTTTTTTACTGATGCCCGTACTTTCATAATTGCACCTGTCTAATTTTTCAATCTCTATCGCCTGGTCTGTTTGGCGCGAAATATGACTCTGCCCCTAGAAAGATCATAAGGAGAGAGTTCTACAGTTACCTTGTCACCTGGCAAAATTTTTATAAAATGCATCCGCATTTTTCCGGATATATGAGCAAGAACTTTATGACCATTTTCTAACTCCACCCTGAACATCGCATTGGGCAATGGTTCAACAATAGTCCCTTCTACCTGTATAGCCTCTTCTTTAGGCATATTTCCTCACTTAACAGAATTTACATACAAATTAAATCAATACTACGCTTCATCATTTTCAATAAAGAAAGCGACAAAATTGGTCAATATACCTTGTTTTCCATTAAACTCAACTGTTTTATTTTTCAAAAAAAATTTGAACGGTGATCTTTTGGTTAAACTACTTGAGTACTAAGAATAATTGGTTCTTTTTCAGTTACAAGTACTGAGTGTTCAAAATGGGCCGATGGTGCTCTGTCACGAGTTACAACCGTCCAGCCATCATTTAACAGTTTAACCCCCTGTCCACCGGCATTAACCATTGGTTCTATAGCCAACACCATTCCTGCCTTTAATCGAGGGGTCTGGTTATCACGTCTGAAATTCGGAATCTCCGGTGGTTCATGCAAGGAAGATCCAATACCATGACCGACATATTGTCTAACGACAGAAAAACCGTTTTCCTCGACATAGTCCTGAATAGCACCGCCTATGTCATTAATACGGTTACCAACTCTGACCTTAGATATTCCTCGCTCAAGTGATTCTTTAGTAACCTTCAGAAGTTTTTTTCTGGTACGATCTATTTTGCCGACAGGGATGGTAATCGCTGCGTCACCAAAAAAACCCTCAAACTTAACTCCAAAATCAACGCTGACAATATCGCCTTCTGACAGTATCACCTGTTTTGAAGGAATTCCGTGTACAACCACTTCATTAATCGACACACAAAGACTCGCGGGATAGCCCCGATATCCTTTAAAGGCTGGAATGCCGCCATGATCCCGACAAAGTTCTTCAGCCAACTGGTCTAAATGCCAGGTAGAAAGGCCCGCCTTAACCACATTTCTAAGCATGGCGAGTGTTTGAGCGACTATTTTATTAGCCTGCCGCAGAATGTCAATTTCCGCTTCAGACTTCAGGATAATCCCGGATTCCATCTTGGTATACAGTTAACTCCGACGTCCTTTAATCCTGCCGCTCTGAAGGAATCCATCATAATTACGCATGACGGTATGGGATTCAATTTGGGAAATAGTATCAATGGCCACACCAACGACAATCAACAAGGCGGTACCGCCAAAATAGAACGGCACATTAAGCATTGTAACTAATGTCGTTGGCAGCACACACACCGCACTTACATAAATTGCCCCAATAACTGTAAGCCGTACGATAATTTTATCGATGAATTCAGCGGTTTTTTTACCAGGCCTTATACCTGGAACAAAGCCACCATTTTTCTTTAAATTTTCAGCCACGTCAACAGGATTAAATTGAATTGCCGTATAAAAAAAACAGAAGAACACAATAAGACCAACATATAAAATTGTGTGCGGCAGGCTCCCCCATTGCAGCATTGAAGACACCGTTTGCATCCATTCAACTTTTGTAAGCCCGCCGATGGTTGCTGGAAACATCATCAGAGAAGATGCAAATATAGGAGGAATAACGCCAGACATATTAATCTTCAAAGGAAGATGCGAATGTTGGCCGCCATACATTCTTTGGCCGACCATGCGTTTTGCGTATTGAACAGGAATGCGCCGTTGAGCAGTCTCAAAAAATACAATTAAACCAATAACTGCCACGATCAAGGCTACAATAATTGGAATAAGAATATATGAAATTTCATTACCGGCCATTCGGAGGGTATTTATAATCGCAATCGGCATGCGGGCTATGATACCTGCAAAAATGATTAACGAAATACCATTCCCAATGCCGCGTTCACTCATCTGCTCACCAAGCCACATGATAAAAGCGGTTCCGGATGTTAAAGTCAAGATGGTCATCAATCGAAAAGCCCAACCTGGATCTATAACAATCATGCTTCCATCAGGTGCCGACATCCCCTCAAGGCCCACACTGATAAATAATCCCTGAATTACACTGAGTACAACGGTTGCATAACGAGTATATTGGGTAATCTTGTGCCGTCCGGATTGACCTTCTTTAGAAAGTGCTTCGAGGCGGGGAATAACAACGGTAAGAAGTTGGAAAATAATTGAAGCGCTGATATATGGCATGATGCCAAGCGCAAAAATTGAAAAATTCTCTAGGGCACCACCGGAAAACATGTTGAACATGCCAAATAATGTGCCGGCATTTTGGTCAAAAAAAGCAGATAAGGCATCACCATTTATACCAGGGGTTGGAATCTGCACACCGATACGATAAACAGCCAGCATGGCGAGGGTAAACAAAACCCGTCGCCTAAGTTCCGGAATATTCGCAGCGTTTTGTATACCTGCCCTCATGAAATGCCTCTGTCAAAATATTCGAAAAGGCCCTTTAGGAGGGCCTTTTCATCTTAAACTGATATTATTACCGGTCAATTTTTCAAAAAAGTATCAAAGGATTAAGCTTGAAGCTAAAAAATTGAACCTTTTATTTTTCGCTGTTTTCGATACTACCTGAAGCTCCTTCAATCTTTGCTCGTGCACCGGTACTCACTTTGTCAAAAGAAACGGTAAGTGCTTTATTAATTTCACCTTTCCCAAGTAACTTAATTAATTGGTCATTTTTACCGACCAACCCTCGTGAAATTAATGCTCCTCGGTCAACCCGGGTTCCGGCTTCAAAACAGTCGAGATCCTGAACATTGACAATGCTATATTGTTTTTTGAAGATATTGGTAAAGCCCCGTTTAGGTAACCGACGCTGCAAGGGCATTTGACCACCCTCAAAACCGGGTTTGACAGAATAACCTGATCGAGATTTAGCGCCGTTTTGACCTCGTGCGGCGGTTTTACCTCTGCCTGAACCTTGTCCGCGGCCAAGTCGTTTTTTCTGCTTGCGTGACCCTGGATGTGGCGATAAATTACTGAGTGTCAACATAATCTTATTCCTCCACCACAACCAAGTGGGCAACTTTTGCAACCATGCCCCGGATCTCAGGGGTATCTTTTCGAACCACGGTTTTATTTGTCTTCGT
>JAJRVW010000239.1 GCA_024277115.1 Calditrichota bacterium | reverse complement strand
CTGTGGTTGCCCTTACTTAGCTGCGGTGTAGCCAACACAGCGATGGAATTTGCACTACTTACACTGTCCGGAATAGTCAAATCATCGCGTGATAATTCAGTCCCATCCAATTTAACAGATAACGTATTTTCCAGATCAATTACATTCTCGTCTTGCAATAATAATGCTATAGCTGGATTTGCACTTAATAATACATCATTTCTAAGTGAACGTCCATTCGCAGTAACTTAGATAAAAGGTTTCTTCTGGTCATTAAAAATAAAAACACCATAAAGACCGTTTTTATTGACCCTTGTAGAAATAAGACCGCTTTTCTCAAGAGTGGTTTCAGTTTTAACCCACAAACCTAAGTATTGATTGTATATAAAAAAGAATGGGGTTTGAACACCTTCAAAAGTGTAAAGGGAGGTGTCTAATAATGCTGAAATTGTTGCCGGCTCTTTAAATTGTGTAATAGAATTTTTTATTTGAAATGAGAGCGCCGTTGTATCGTTACTACCTTTTAAACGAATGAATTTTAAATCTTTCTGATCACTGTTTAATAAGTTTTCTCTTATTTGTACCGCTTGAAATTTAACAACAGATGAAGCACCGCTTAATCCATTTTCGGGCACATAAAAACCCCAATTATTTAAAACAGAAAGTGTATCATTTGCGGTTCCTCTTTTTTGATCGATCCAAATATTATCTGTCAATAAAATCTTATTTTGCCCGATCCCATTATTTAATTCATCCTTCTCATCAATCAGATTATGGGGATCCAATTCTATCCTAAATAATCGACTTTCTTGATAGGTGGGTGGATTATAGGGTATATATATTGTTTTATTTTCTCGTGCTGTAAATGAATAAGTGCTCGAATCTATAATTCCCTGCTCATCAAAATATTTGATCAAAACATTGTCAAGCTCAGTATCTGAATCGTTTAACACCTCAAAGGTCAATTGCAGTTCATCACTTCCACCATACTTTATTGATTTGCGATCAAGTACAAGATCTGGCCTATTATCATCTATAATAATTTTTTGCAGATCATACCTTGTTTCTGTCCCTTCATCATCCCTGATAAAAATTTCATAATATTTTACACCTTCGTTCGAAAATCCGGGATAATTATTTGCTGATACAAAAACACTATCATTTATGCGAGACATTGAAAGTGTGGCACCATTATTTCCTGTTGATCTTTCGGACCGAAAACTTCTTAACTCCATATATTCAATGGGTTTAAAACTGTGCTCAATCACCCTAAAACTTATCTCTTCGTTTACCTGAGGTTTTTGCGGCTCATAACTTACTTCTTTAATAATAGCACCTTCAATATTAAACACCGCATCACCAGATGCGTCGGTAAGACCATCCGATGTATACGCTTTCACTTTTAACACTTTTCCAACCGATGAATCCGGAACATCATACGTAAGGGTGCTTCTGCCATTTGTAAGCGTAAAATTTTGTTCTAAATATTTAACATTTTCTACATCCGAAATCTCTAAGAGGCCAAGTCCGGATTGATTTGGTGACTTTATATTAATTTGAATTTGTTCGCCGCTCCCTGGGGTTGTACTGGAGAGATTAATCGTTAATTTTTTATTGGGCTTCTGAATTTCTAAGGTTGGATCGCCTAAAAGATTATATTGGTTTACCATCGATGCTTTTAAGAACTCGTGCGATGGCGTAGAGTAAGATCCAACTTCAGTATAATAGACTAAGTTTGTCAAATAGTTGATCTTCATTAAATCAACCGATTCGCCAAAAGTTAGTCCATCTTCCCAAAGAAAATCATGAAGGGCCCACTTTATAGCAAAATCATTATAAGCCCACCCAACGCTTGCACTTGCCAATACAGCAATGGCCCCTTTTTCTTTTGCAACTAGTATTTTCTCTGCAAGGCCCTCTTTTCCAGGATTTTCGAATGCACCTGTAAAACATGTCATACTTGCTATAAAGGGATATTGGCCTTTGTTATTCAAATCTTCAACATTGTCCAAAGCAAATAAATCTTCATCCTACCAGATTCCACCGCCGCCATGACCAAAAAAGTTTATAAAAGTAACCCCATCATCAAAATACTCAATCAGTTCCCGGCTGCTACCAAATTCAGGATCATCCAGACTATCAGGAATCGAAAGGTTTCTTTGTGTATTTAATTTGTAACCAAAGATATTTTGAGGGAGTTTTAAATTAATTAAACGTGTGTTCTGTGCCCTGAAAATTGGTTTCCGTGTATTGTATTCTAATGAAGATTGATCGGCACCACTTAAGAAGAGTGCTTTATTACGCCATTGTGATACCGTTGGCGAGAACTGATATTCTTCAATTTTATCAATATAATTCTGTAGTTCATCGGTGGTGGTTGCCGGTATCCTACCAATAACCAAGTCCGGGATTAAATCATCGCCGGAAATTAACGCATATTGTAAATCCGAAGGTGCAGCACCATACGAATTTGTGGTAAACATAAGCACAGGGACTAAATCACTATTTTTTGACAAATTTTCTTTTGGATCAAAGGAGCCATCACCGACAAGGATAACATATTTTAATTTCTTTGAGTCGTCCCAATTTTCATAAGCGTATTTAAAAAAAGTCCTGATTGCCAAAGGTGATTTAATACCAAAATTAAATACATCGTAAATTTGGCTGACATTGACCACTTCAACCGTAAAACCGGCTTGCTCTTTAAGGGATTTCAACCTTCCAATATCATCAGAAAAAAGTTTATTTGTTACGATTAACAAATCTGCTTTATTACTGTTATCAAGAAGTGTTGCAAACCTGTCATCCTCTTTCCATGGTGTATATTCTTCTATCGAAAGAACCCTTTTCTTTGCTTTTTTTGTTAAAGCAACATACTCAATATTGGGGTTATAAATTTGATCCTGAATAATTATACGGTAAGGATTTTCTTCATTTAAAACAGGAACATCAACTTTACCATTTACAATTTTACTCACGCCCAATTTATAAATTTCAATTTGTTGACTGCTAAATCCCTCAATATGAAATTGAATCAATTTATCTTTATCAAAAAAACCATCTTGCAGTTTGAATTTTATAAAATCTTTGTCTGCTTTATATTCACGATTATAAGTTATATCAAACCAATTAAAAAGTACGGCGTCTAAAAAGCCATTATCAGCTACATCAATTCGGATTATATTTGTACCATGTTGTAATTTTCCTTGAGACAACCCAGTAACATTTCCTACATTACTAACACTGGCCATGGTTTGTCCAATCCAATTTGTACCAAATGGATTACCTGTAACAGGTACAATCTCCCCAACATCTTGGCTGTTCTCTCCAGGCTCAGAGGCGGGAAGGTCCAGCTCCACAGAAATTTGATGACCCTCATAATTATTTGTAGCGGAATTTTTAATTGAAGCACCTCTAAACATAGCTGTTACAAAAACAGTACTACCCTGCTTATACGGGTGAGGCAGATGAAACTCATAACTTTTTCCACTCGTTATAATATTCCCCCAGTACCAATGATCAAATTTATAAGATGGATGGAACAAGTATTCGGGGTCTTTTCCTTGCAATTCTCTATGAGTATCTTTTTCAAAATGCAGAGTCTCTTTATACTTGAAGGGAACCCTGTATTTCCTTGTATCTGTCTCAATAATACTTCCGCTTTCTTCGACAAGCCTTAATCCACTATTATTTTTCTCGACCAGCCAATATAAATTTTTATCTGAAAATGGATCAGAATAGACATCAGGATATTCATCTATAAAAGTTTTTTCATTTTTCTCGCCCCAAAACTCAAAATAATCATCTTCACCAAATTTACCATCTTCCACTCCTTTCAAAAAGATCGGTACCTCTACTCCTTTATTATATAGGGCAAGGTTTTTTGGGTTGACACTCGCTGCAGGAAAGCCTGCCTCCTGGAGCTCCTCATATCTTACTTTATATAAACCCGTCTCTTTAACCGTTAATTTAAATACCACCGGAAAAGTATTATAGACAAGTTGATTGATCTTAGCGGCCTTATTAATATTATTTTTTTGTGAAGATTTATAGAGTTTTTGATTCCCATTCACTAAAAATTTATTGAGAAATGGTTTCTCCGAATTATCAACCTGATAGAGTTTTGTTTTTTCTTTAGATTCAGATTCAGTAGTAATTTCGACGACGATTTCTTTAACCCATGTTACCTTTTTTAACCGGGCTGAATATCTAACCGGGATAAGGTTAATCGATAAGATGCTTAAATCCCGATACTTACCTACGTAGGTTACAGAAGCCGTACGCGCTTCATCAATCCCGCCTGGCTCCCCCTGAAAATAATTTTCAACTATAAACCCGTCTTGTTTCTGCGAAATAATTCTTAGTTTTGGGTTTTTACCCGGTAGACTAATTAATTTATTGATAACGGGGATTTTGTATCCGGAATTATCAAAGGCAAAACTTGCATCCTTGTAATATGCAAACTGTTTATTGCCATCACCAATGATTTCAGGCTCTTCGAACGTAACCTTGACCTTAACCATTTGATAATTTTGTGAAAGTACGGATACAGAATAAGTCGCAGCATTACCAACAAGAGGACTAGACAATATAAGTCCTACGAATAGGTAGTTAAAAAAATGCAAAGCCCTCATTCTGAGGACTTTGCAAAGGTTTTTCTTAGGCATAAGCTCCAAACACTTAATATAAGTTTCTTTTGTTAACAAATTTAAGACACCTGTTTTTTATTCACTGTGATTAATGTCCCTCAGGTCTTGTCTTTAAACAAAGTTTAACAACACGATAAATTGTTGACCGGTCTACTTTAAGAGTATCATACGGCCAAGCTTTGAGTATTTGCCCGCAGTAAAGCGATACAAGTAAAGGCCACTTGAAACTTGGGTACCACTCTGATTTGTCGCATCCCAAACAACAACATGTTGACCAACATCATAACTAGCATCTTTAATGAGGTTCTTTACAACTTTACCTGTAATATCATAGACTACCAAGCTAACTCTGCTCTGCTCAGGTAATTGAAATTTAAGGTTGGTAACCGGATTAAAAGGATTTGGATAATTATTGAAAAGTACAAATTTATCAGGAACAGGTACTTCAATTTCAATAACTTTTTCAACATTAATTACTCCGCTAATACTAACAGACTCAAGACGATAAGAATATATATCACCAGAACGAACTGAGAAATCCACAAATTCATACCCTGTTGCTGAACTTGTATTGCCCTGGCCGGCAATCAGTTCATCATTTACCTGTGCCCACTCTTCTTCAGTATCCAATTTTTTGAAAACATTAAAACCAAAGTTCTCTGTTTCAGATTCGGTAACCCATTTTAAGGTAACTTTATCCATTTCGGCAATTGCCTCAAAGGATGTTAACTCAACTGGTAAAGAGTTATCAACACCACCCGCTGCATCGCCAAACGTATAAAAATCCCCAGCTGACGTAAATGCTGTCGAAGTAATCGAACCAACACCAGTGCCGGAACCATTACCACCAAGACTTTGCCATACACCTGCAACACCAGCTGCGCCTGTGCCGTCTGTGGACAGTTGCGCTACATCAAGTTCAGTTGCATCATTGTTAACGCCATCACTCGCATTGTAATTTAAAGTCATAGTAATACTGCCACCTATACCACCGCCCGTACCGACTCGGGATACTTCCCAATAGCGAACAATGGATACTTTAGAAAGGCCAGCATCTACATCTGCATCTACACCATTGGCATCAGAATTGATTTGTTCAACAACACGGGTATATCCTGCTGTTAAGGACCCAAAGTTTAAGGTCAATGGAAGATATTCGCCACCTTTTCCTGTCGGATAAACAAAGGTAGTGGATCCTGTGGGGTATTCCCTCGCTAATCGGCCACTAACATACCTCGCAGAAGAAGCACCACTTATACTTCCAGACTGTCCAATTAGTAAATGATTTGAACCAGTAGTTACTAAAGCATCTACTCCAAATGTAAATATACCTTCAACTGTTGGAGATTGGCTTAGTGATAAGCCGCTTGAATTACTTAATGTTAAATTATTAAATGAGATTGCCGTGCCACTTATAGTCTGAGCAGAACCACTACCATCAAGTGTTACAGTACCATTTGACGAACTAAAAGAACCGCCACCGCCTGAAATATCCCCTGCCAGGGTAGCGCCTCCGGCAGGATCAACCACACCGGCATTTAGGGTCGTAGTACCGGCAACATCCAATAGGCCAGATGCTGTGTATGTCCCAGAACCACTCTTGGTAAAGTTTCCGGCCACAGTTACCGTTCCGGATGAAGAAATGGAACCGGCATTATTTACAATCAAATGATGGTAAGAGTCTGTCTGCACTGTTCCGGTATTATATTGAACGGTAGACCCCGATGGGAACGTAGTATTGGCACCATTATAATTATTAATTGTAGCGCCATTAAAAGTTAGAGTCCCTGTAGAACCGAGCGTAAATGTTGTTCCGGAGAAATCAAAGATAGCTCCATCCAGAGAAAGTGTTGCTGAACCATTTAATGTTACACTCGAATAATTACTCGCAGTAACGCTTGCATCATATAGAACTGTTGAAGTAGTAGGGATTGTAATAACATCACCCGTACCAGGTGCTGAACCCTGATCCCAGTTTGTTCCAACACTCCAATTATTATTTGTAGTTCCAGTCCAGGCAAATGTTACTGTTAAATTTCCAACAGCAAAGTCACTAAAGCTCCCGGTGAAGGATGCCGCGACTTGATCTGTTCCTTTGCTTGGAGATGTACCTTCAGTATCAAAATTTGGAGTGGTTCCACTTACGACAGTAACATTAGAGCTTCCTGTAATGGAAGGTGAAAAATTTGTTGTTACAACTGTTATGGTG
>JAJRVW010000019.1 GCA_024277115.1 Calditrichota bacterium | reverse complement strand
TCAATTATCAATTATCAATTATCAATTATCAATTATCAATTATCAATTATCAATTATCAATTATCAATTATCAATTATCAATTATCAATTATCAATTATCAAGTCCATCTCGTCATTTAGAATTGCTTCCTCGATCCGTTTATCACCTTCTAATAAGCGCAATGCCAGCCAGCGTGCATTTTTTATCCCCGGATAGCGGCTTTCGATTTGTCCGGATAAATTTGTTACGGCTTTGTCCAGTTTTCGTGTTTTACTTTTATGACGAAAAGGTTTACAGATAAATTTTCCTGAGGCAACCTCATCAATTTCAGCCAATAAATTGGCCATTCCTTTGCCTTGCCTTGCTGCTGTTGGTACAACCGGGATGCCCAATTCTTTTGATAATAACCGATCATCAATTTTAATTTTATGGCGTTCGGCTTCATCAATCAGGTTTAGGCATAAAATAGCACGATCGGTAATTTCTAAAACTTGCAAAACAAGGTTTAAGTTACGTTCAAGCCGGGTGGCATCGGCTACAATTATGGTCACATCGGGTTGTCCAAAAAGAATAAAATTACGGGCAACTTCTTCATCTGTGCTGGTAGAGAGCAGGGAATAGGTACCGGGTAAATCAATCAGTTTATATTTGTTGCCATTATAATCAAAAGCGCCCTCTGCACGTGTTACCGTTTTTCCCGGCCAGTTGCCCGTATGTTGGTGCAGCCCGGTCAGGTTGTTAAAAACGGTACTTTTACCTGTATTGGGGTTGCCGGCCACGGCGATGGCAAAATCATAGTTCTCCATATTAATGCCCAGCCTTTTAAGCTGACCTTTGTTATGGACGGCGCATGTTTCGCAATGTTGATTGTTCATATTTCTTTTTTCGTTTTCTATTTTAAGGCAAATTGTCAGTTCTGATTTATAAAATTCATTTATTCGGTTTGGCTGTTTCTAACTTTTTAATCCGTACATGCCGTGCCTGGTTTTTTCTCAACGCGATTACTGCCCCGCGGATATTATAAGCAACGGGGTTGCCGCCCGGGCTGCTTAACTCGTTGGTGATTATCGTTCCCGGAACAATTCCCAGGTCCATTAAACGACGTCTTTGCATACCACGGCAAGATTTAGAGAGGGTTACCACTTCGCCCGATTCGCCAGTTTTTAGGTCGGCAAGGGAATTGGAAGGGATTTCCATCTCCTGTTCTTTGGGGATATCCAACACAGTTATGTTTTCTGCCACAATTGGTGCCAGGACAATTTCCTCACCCTCGGCTAAAAAACGTATTTTAGACGAACTATTTTCTAG
The DNA here is from genome assembly GCA_024277115.1 of Calditrichota bacterium. Lineage (GTDB taxonomy): Bacteria > Calditrichota > Calditrichia > Calditrichales > J004 > JABFGF01. The sequence continues at coordinate 18,732 of JAJRVW010000019.1, read as the reverse complement.
TAAATGGATTTGCATCCCCGGGTTTAAACCTTCAACAACAAGCTGCGCATAGATGGCCGCCGGTTCATCTTCGATGTGGATAATTAGCGCCAGGTTACCTTCTTCCAATTTGGTGAGCGGCATGCCTTTTTGTGGTGGGATTTCACCTTCTGCCGTGGGGATAGGGTCGCCATGCGGATCAAAAGAAGGGTGGCCCATATATTTGGCCAATTGCTCGGCCTGGTCAATAGTTGTTGTGTGTTCACGTTGTTCGGCCTGTTTGTGCCACTCCATCGCTGTCAGGCCTGTTTCATCGGCAAAATAGCGTTCCCACAAGCGGTGCATACGGATAATCTTAAGTGCATAAGTACGGCCATCGTTGGTAAGGCTAAACCTGGATTGGTCAAATACAACCAGGTTCATATTAATTAGTTTTTCCAGTAGATGTGTGGTTTTGTCTTGTGTAAGTTCCAATGCGCCGGAGATGCTTTTTAACGTGCCGGGTTTATTGCGGTACTCGTGGTCGTAAAGCTGTTTTAGCGCATCTTCCATCATTACACGCCCACTGGCCTGCCTGCCAATTTTAAGCTGCCAGAACATGCCTTTATCCGGCCAAAAAAGGAGGGCAAGGATCAAGGCAATCGCAAATGCGGATGTTAAAGCGGTAATAGGGTCAATCATTTTTGAACCTTATAATTGTTTTAGTTTAAATAATATCCTGGCATCCCACCTAAATCACGACCTGAACCAAAAGCATCGCACAAAAGCCAATCGTAAAAAACCAGGCTGTCTTGGATGGACTTTCTTGCTCCAGGGCAACAGGGATTAGCTCGAGTATCACAAGATAAATCATTGCACCGGCGGCAAACCCCATCAACACAGGCATTAAGGGCTGAAAAAACCATGATGCCCAACTGGCCGGAATCGCAGCAAGCGGCTGGGGCACACTCGTTAAAACGGCCGCCCAAAAACACTTGTTGATTGATGCGCCATTAGCCCGCATGGGAATTGCCACTGCCAGGCCTTCCGGGATATTGTGTATGCCGATGGCCAGGGCAATATACGAGCCAAAATCTGTATTAAACACTTCACCCGATGCATAGCCAACACCAACGGCAATGCCTTCCGGGATGCTGTGGATGGCCATTGCAATAAAAATTAATAGTTGCGCGCGTTTTCCGGATTTCATTTTTCCTGAAAGGCTTGTTACATCCGTGGACATTTTGGTATGGGCATACCAAATAAATGCCGCACCAAGCCCAATCCCAATAATAATTGGGGCCACATCAAAAAAGGTAAGGTGGCTGCCGGATGTATTTAATCCCGGTAAAAGCAGGTTGTATACTGATGCGGAAAACATCAACCCGCCGGCAACGCCATATCCAAGGCCGGTCCTTTTTTCCATTTTTAGTTTTGGGAAAATAAGGGGAAAAACACCGAGGCCGCATGCCAGGCTAGCCAGTATTCCGGCAATAAATGAATCAAATACAATATGAAAAGGCATAATCCACCTGTGAAAAAAGTTTAAATATAATCGCCAATATTAGACTAATCAAATAAAAAGATAGTCTTGTCTAATTATTATTGTGTATCCACTAAAAATCTTTCAGCTAAATCCGTAGAAAGTAATTATTTCCTGGTTTAGACAGTTTTATTAACAGATTTGTGTTGCAACCGGAACTTATTCGTTCCTGTTATAACAAACGGCCTTCATTGAGAATTTAACAGACTCAGGCAAAAAAGATAATTTTTTAAGAAGATCAAAAAAAACAAATTTTATTATGTGACAAATATCGCCATGGCCGATTAACAAACGCAATTTTAAGAAAAAACTTTTATTAATTTTTTACGTGTCTGTTTTTTTGCAAAACAACTTTATATTTAATTATCTGGGAATCTGGACGATATATAAACTACTTCATTAAGTGTCCCAAACCTCAATTTAAAAATCATAGTATAGGAAATAAAGATGCATTTTGTCGAAACGAAATTTAATAAGGTAATTGTTCTCACAATTAAAGGGAATCTGGTACAGAAAGACGAGACTGACAAATTACAAAAAAGAATATTGGATATTTTAGGGAATGATAAAAAGTTTATCGTTGTGGATTTAAAGCAGGTAAGTATGATCACCAGTTTGGGAATAGGTGGTTTAATACGGGCTTTGCGTACGGTGCGCGAAAAAGACGGCGATTTACGGCTTTCGGCAGTAAATGCCAGTGTACGAAAAGTATTTACAATTACAAAGTTGGAAGAGGTAATAAAAATATTTGATACATCGGACGAAGCAGTTAAAAGTTTTGATTAGCCCGCTCCAGTGAAAATTCTTTCAAATTACTTAAATACAAATTATAAGTTCAACCCAGCCTAGTTGCGGCGGGGAAAAAGACACAAAGAAAAACTAAATACTTTATAAAAAAACAAAAAGCTTTCTGCGTTCTTTGCCCCGCTATCAGCGGGGGTAAAGTATTTTCGAGGCCATTTCCTTGCCCCATATGACCTGAAAAAAAAAGTTATTCAGAATACAACCGGGATTCAAAAAAACGAAGAGACAATCTCTACGTTCCGGGCTGTACGTGACTAGCGCTTTAGGTCGTCCATAAAATTGCGCAATTTGTCCATAAGTGTTTCAGGTTCGGACTCCATACCAAAATCTTCCGGGTGGATAATTTGCAACACATTAGCCCAACCCGGGAATCCCTGCAAGTTTCGATCATCAATAAATAATTCGGCGTCAATTTTACGGCTGGCTTTGGTACTATCAAACTCTTCTTCCGGGTAGCTTTTATTTACCGCATAAAACTCCACACCATTTTCTTTACAAAAATCTACGGCTGCATCCAGTTCTGCACCGCTTCTGTACGTCCACAAAATGAGTTTATGTTTTCTCTTCTGAAGTTCCTTTAATGCCTCAAAGGCGAACAGGATGGTTTTTCCAATCTCGGGATATTTGTGCTCAACTATGGTCCCGTCAAAATCTACAGCAATTTTCATTCTTTTATTATCCAATTTTGGCGATTACAAGTCGCGGCTACATATTTCTTAAATTACAATCGCACCCTTTTTCTTTAGCGCTTCCTCAACATATTTGAATGTGGACAACACCTCCGGCCTGCCATTTACAATGGCCACATCATGTTCAAAATGAGCGGATGGTTTTTTATCGGATGTAATAATTGTCCAGCCATCATCCAGCTGAATTACATTTTTTGTGCCCATGTTTATCATTGGTTCGATGGCTAAAACCATTCCATTTTTTAGGCGTGGCCCTTTTCCCCGTTTGCCATAATTGGGCACTTGTGGGTCTTCGTGCAATCTTTTGCCAACACCGTGGCCAACCAATTCGCGCACAACGCCAAAGCCATTGCTTTCTGCATGTTCCTGAATATGAAAGGCAATGTCGCCAATTTTATTATTTTCTTTGGCAAAGCCCAGGCCAATATCGAGGCATTCTTTGGTAACCTTTAAAAGCCGCAAAGTTTGCAGGTTGGTTTCGCCAACAATAAATGTATAGGCATGGTCGCCATAAAACCCGTTTAATTTTACACCACAATCTACCGAAACAATTTCACCATTTTCCAAAGGTTTTTTAGAAGGGATGCCATGGACAACTTCTTCGTTGCGTGACATGCACAAAGTATTTGGAAAAGGTTTTGGGCCGCCATATCCTTTAAAGGCGGGTTTGCCACCATGGTCCCGGATAAACTCTTCGGCCATTTTGTCCAGATCGTAGGTTGTTACGCCCGGTTCTATTTTTTCCGCCACAAGCCCTAAGGTGCGCGAGACAAGTTGGGCGCTTATGCGGATTTGTTCAATATCTCTTTTAGAATAATAGGTAATCACTTATAATTTCTCTTTGTCTTAATCTTTTGCATGTTCGTACGTTTTTATCTTTTACAATAGAACTTTTTTTAACAGGTAAAGGTAAGTAATTTTATTGCGACCGAGTCTAACAAATGTTGGGGATAAGTTCAATTAATATTTAGCGGATTGATTACTTTGAGTTGGGAAAGATTATTTTTGTTTTAATTCTTTATAATCCGGGATATGATCAATAAAGCGGAACGTACCGGTAGTTAAATTAATTTTGCAGCAATAATGGTCTAAGCCATTTGTGATTATTAAATAGGGCGCTTTGATCGCTGTATTATAAAGCGCGATTTGCTGAAAGGTTTTCTCATTGACAGGTACATCCGTTTTTTTACACTCGAGGATGGCCAATGGTTTTATCTCATTTGTATAAATAACCGCATCACAGCGCCGGCTTTGCTCAAAAGCTTTTATGCTTTGCTCAATTTTAATTAAACTTTTCGGATATTTTTTATCATGGAGAAGATAGGCCAGAAAGTTTTGCCGCACCCATTCCTCGGGTGTCAGCGCCACCCATTTTTTTCGGATGGAATCAAATATCTGGTCACTCTCAATCTTAAAATCAAAAGAGGGCAGGTTTAATTTTGGCAAGGAAATGTTCATTTATTTCTTTAAAAATATAATCACAATTATACTGAAACAAAGCTAGTCTCTTGTAGGCCAGAACATAGGAATTTTTAGGAAGAGATGCCATCGCTTGGAGCGATGGCATCTCTATAAATAAGAAAGAACTTTTGTCCGTTACCATTCCGTAGGAATCTTTCTTGTTTTTAGTTGGATACGGTCAATGAAAAAGATTTTTACAGAATGACATGCCCGAAATCGCTTAACGATTCTTAATTAACATTAAAAGAATAATTTTAACGCCATTAATACAATTGCCCCGGCTAAAACATAGCGGATCAGGCCATCGCCTTTTTTACGGTTACATGGGCGGCTACCCAGGCGCCCAGCATATTTCCGGCTGCCAGTGATAAGCCTAAGACCCAGTCAATTTTATCATTAAATGCAAAAATAATGATGGCCGGGATGGTATAAATCATTACGATGATAAGTTTATAAAAATTTACTTTTACCAATGATGTTTGTAAAAAATGGAAGAGAGTCGCCATTATTATAAAACCGATTCCCACCTGAATGAACCCGCCATAAAACCCAATCGCAAAAAGCGAGAGATAAAAAAAGAAACCGCTCTCTTTTTCGCTTTGTTGTGTTGTGTTTTCTTTCTTTTTTTGGAAAAGGGAAATGACAACGCCAATCATGATTACACCAAGGATGCGTTGAAACCAAAGGTCATTAATTTTTATGGAATAGAACGCGCCGATGATTGCGCCGGGGATGGTAAACAGGGCGTATTTTAGTGCAATGCGCGCACCGATAACTTTCTGTTGTTTAAAACTGCTTACACCGGCAATATTTTGTAGAAAAATGGCAATACGGTTTGTACCGTTGGCCGTTGCCGTATCAAGGCCGGAAAAGATTAAGATGGGTAAAGTAAGTGTCGAGCCGCCCCCGGCAAATACATTCACAAAACCGGCAAGAAGACCTACAAGAAATAAGAGGATTTCTTTTGGGGGCATCATTTAGGATGTTTTCATTCTTAGTTGAGGGAATTCTCAATTTTAAGTTTTTGCCTTACGTGAAGAAGGTTGCGTTCTGACTCGGCAATTTTTAAATCGATATCTTTTTCAATATTATCGCTGCTAAGAAAATCCTTTATATGTTCTTTAATTTTTAATAATTCTTTATGCATGGTCTGGTATTTAACAATAATCTTTTGCAGGGGCAATAATTTTTCGGATTTGATAATGGCCCAATCTTTTGCATCGGCATGGTTTTGTAATTTCTCGAACTCATTTAAATAGGTGTCCAGGCCTTCTTCCGGATTTAAGGCCAGCAAATCTTTATATTGGCGTTCTAATTTTGGAAGCATTTCACTGTATTCGTGCGATGAAAGTTTCCGCTGTAAGGCAAGCTTCTTGTTACGGATCATCTCTAGTTTATATTTAACCTGTTTGTATTTTTTAAAACGTTCGATGTGTGTGTCAATATATTCAAGATCATCAAGCAAATACGACTGGTTCCGTAAGTTGACAATATCTTTCTCTACGGCCTTTATTTTTTTCTTTTGCAAAGATTGTTTTAAATGGGTCGTTTCAATAATGAAGATTATATTCTGTTTTATCTTTCTGAATATAAGGAAAATACTTCCCGCTGCGAGGCCCATTACACCGAGAATATGTATTATTTCTTGAGGAAATAAAATCAATCCAAGTCCGAGGATCAAGATCAGAACAAAAGTGTAGGTTAGTCGCTCGTTCTTTTTCTTCTGGTTTAATGCAATCTGGAGCGTACCTATTTTGATGGCAAGTTTATCATATTCATTTTTCATGTGGGCAAGATCGATAGAGAGGTGCTGGTAATGCTGAAAATCTTCTATAAAGGTGTCGGGCAAGTTTGCGTATACAAGTAACTTCTGGTTTAGCAGGGTATCATATTCTGTTTTATTATTATTCAGGTTCTGTATTTCCCTATATATTTCTTTATAATTTGTCTGCAGTTTCTGTAATACCTGCATATCTTTTTTTATTTTCGAGGCATCCTGAGAATAGATGAGCGGGTATCTCTGTTTTAGTGTGGCATCTGTACCGCCATTTCTTTGTGGCATGGTCGAAAAAAGGTTCCAATATTTTTTAAACTTGCTGATATCGGATTTTATACTTGTGGCGCTTTGGTTTATTTTTTTTATATTTTTTAATAGTTGCACCCTGGTCTTGGATTCTTGCAAACCGTGTAGATTATTATTGCCGGCTCTTGTTTCTGTAATAATTTTTGTGCTCGAATCGATTAACCTGCGGATAGCGGCAAGTTTGAATTTTGGCCTTAAAAAGAGATATAATAAATCCAGCACTTCCCCGAAAGTGGATTTATCTATTTGAAGGGTGTTGGAACAGACTTCCATTAAAAATGATTTATCTATAATTGAGAAGAAAGATTCCAGGATGTGAATATATGGCCGTTCTTTATCTCCCAGGTCAATATCTTTGCCCTGGAAAATGGGCTTACTTTTATTTTTGCCCTCAGAAAGAACTGCCACGATGCCGGTTTCAAAATCACGCTCTATGTGCAGGATGTAATCATCAAACTTTAAATTTGTCCTACCAGTAAAAACAATCGACTCCTTATCTTTAAAGGCGGCTTTTTCCTCCTCAGATAATCCATATAAAATGGCGAGCAGGGCGGAGAATAAAAAGCGTTTATTTTCCCCACGGGCAGAGAGGATACTTTTGTTTTCGATTAAGGTAAGGTCTAAACCAGTTGTTACATCAAAAGATTTAAAACCGGTTAAATTAATATCTTGGATTATCATAAAGTTTTAATAATTAATAAACGGACTTGATGATTGGGAATAATAATAAATGAACAACACATAGTATAATAAAATTAAAAATTTAATGAAGTGCGTTTTCTCAATAAAACAATGTTTTTATAAATAAAAATAGTATTTGCGCGACCTGCTTTTAATGTTTTACACCTATTCTCAACATATTTGCTATTCTAAATTGCACAATGAATTAATTTTAATAATAAAAACGGAAGCCCCCAACATAATAGAAATTATGGGTTTAATGGACATAAAAATTGTTAATATCACCAAAGAGTAAAAATAATATAATAAATTTTAAGCAATAATATTTGAAAACTTGGTAGGAACCGTTTAAATTCAGCAGCTATAATTTATCCACATTTTCAATTTCGGAGTTTCATAATGTATCCCAAGCGGTTAGCTATATTAGTAGGTGGTGGCCCTGCGCCAGGAATAAACAGTGTAATCAGCGCCGCAACAATTCGGGCAATCCTTTCTGGTGCCGAAGTAATTGGTATTCGTGATGGGTTTAAATGGTTAATGCAGGGTAATATTGATAACATTATTCCTCTAAATATTGAAACGGTCAGTCGTATCCATTTTCGCGGCGGTTCCTATTTAGGCATTGCACGCGATAATCCTACAAAAAATAAAAAGTTTTTAGAAAATACAATTTCGTCTTTATTACGTTTAAATGTTGATAAGCTTATTACAATTGGCGGGGATGACACGGCGTTCTCCGCATATAAAATCGAGGAAGTTGCCAACGGACGGATCCAGGTAGCGCATGTCCCCAAAACGATCGATAATGATTTGGACCTTCCTCACGGAACAGTCACTTTTGGCTATCAAACAGCGCGGCATATCGGTGTTGAGATTGTAAAAAATATTATGACCGATGCCCACACGACAACACGCTGGTATTTTGTGGTGACTATGGGGCGTAAAGCCGGCCACCTTGCCCTTGGTACAGGTAAATCTGCGGGCGCCACATTAACGCTTATCCCCGAAGAATTTCCTGAAAAAATTCCACTAAGCCAGCTCATCGATATTTTGGCCGGCGCGATAATAAAGCGCAAGAGTTATGGGCGGGAAGACGGTGTTGCAATCATCGCCGAGGGGTTGATTGATAAGCTTGATCCACATGCTTTTGATGAACTGGTAAATATTGAAAAAGACGAGCATGACAATCTACGCTTTGCTGAGATCAACTTTGGCGAGATATTAAAATACCATGTTCAAAAACGTCTGGAGCAGTTTAACCTTAAAACAACCATTGTCGCAAAAAACATTGGTTATGAGCTGCGTTGCGCCGACCCTATCCCGTTTGATATGGAGTATTGCCGTGATTTAGGTTATATGGCCGCAAAATTTCTTTATGATGGTGGAAATGGTGCGTTGGTTTCTATGCAGGAAGGCAAGTTTGTTCCCATGTATTTTAAAGAAATACTTGATCCTAAAACGAAAAAAATGCGTATCCGTATGGTCGATATTAAATCGGAATCTTACCATGTTGCCTTCCGCTATATGTTGCGTTTAAATAGTGATGATTTTAACGATCCGCATGAATTGGCAAAATATGCTGCAACAGTTGGCATCTCTCTGGATGAGTTTGAAAAACAATTCAAGTATCTTGTTGATAAAGGTGATTCGTTTGATTTACAGAGTATTGTACCGCCAACCAAGAAAAAAGTGGAAACCAAGAAAGGTTAATTAATAAATAGAAAATATGGGAAAAACAATAAAATCATACTTTGACCTAACCAAACCTACAATTATGCTTTTGGTAATTGTAACCGGTGGGACGGCCCTTGTTTTAGAAGGAAGCTTGTTACATGAGCCACTAAGGTTTTTGCTGGTGATAGTGGCAATCTATCTTACAGGTGGTTCTGCGAATGCACTCAACCAGTGTTTTGAACGAAAAATTGATGCCAAGATGAAGCGGACCGCAGCCCGGAGCCCCTTACCGACAAATAAAATTTCGCCGAGGGCGGCATTTATTCTTTCAGTATTAATTGGCTTGGTTGGCCTGCTCATATTTGGTCTGTTTTTTAATTGGTACAGCGCCTTACTTTCACTAAGTACAATTTTATTTTATAGCCTGTTTTACACTTTATACTTAAAGCCAAACACATCACAGAATATTGTAATTGGTGGCGCGGCAGGTTCTATGGCTCCGGTAGGGGCGTGGGTTGCCGCGTCGGGAAACATGGCCCTTGACCCATGGATTCTGTTTTTAATAATATTTTTATGGACACCACCACATTTTTGGGCATTGGCACTTGTTTACAAAGATGATTACCGTGTGGCTCAATTACCAATGTTGCCCGTTGTGAAGGGTGAGGATTCTACTTTTAAGCAAATGATCATGTATTCCTGGCTTCTTGTTATTGCAAGTCTTTTTTTATTAATTAACCAAAGCCTTGGTGTTGCTTATATTATTGCGGCCATTGTTTTGGGAGGCGTATTTTTACAGAAAGTTTTTAAAGCGAGTAAAGTGCGGACAGAGAAAGAAATAAAAGGATTGTTTGGTTATTCAATTGTTTATTTATTCCTTTTGTTTACCGTGATTGTTGTGGATGGAATGATTTAAGTTCATAGAAAAGCCGAAAAAAATAAAAAAGAGTTTGAAAATAATTTTATCACAACATATATTAACGGCTTTCAAATTCTACCGATATAGTCAAAACCCCTTAGATACAGAATAGTTTATCAAAAGTTTCAATTTTAAATGTGATAGAGGAGTAACTCTTGTCTCAACTTTTTAAAAAGAGCGCCAATCTTTGGCCAATATATTTAATTATCACTCTCATCGTGTTGAGCAGTGGGCTTGTTGGCTTTTTCTGGTATTATGGATCGCCGGAGTATACGGATGTTGGTTACAGGCCAAAACAGCCTGTTGAGTATAGCCATAAATTACATGCTGGTGATTTAGGTATCGATTGTCGTTATTGCCACACCGCTGTAGAGGTTTCGGCCAGAGCAAGTGTGCCGCCAACCGAAACATGTATGAATTGCCATTCACTCATTGGTACAGATAATCCCAAATTAGACCCGGTTCGTGAAAGTTGGGCAAGTGGCGAATCAATTGAATGGGTTCGTGTACATGACTTACCTGATTATGCATTTTTTAACCATAGCGCCCATGTAAATGTAGGTGTTGGTTGCGAAAGTTGTCACGGCAATGTAGCCACCATGGACAAGATTGAGCAGAAAAAACCACTAAGTATGAGCTGGTGTTTAAGTTGCCACCGGGCTCCGGAAGATGGGCTACGGCCACTTGACCAGGTTACCAAAATGAACTGGAAGATGCCGGAAAATCATACCGAATTTGCACAGCAAGTTATAAAAGACAAAAATATCACACCTCCAACAGATTGTTCAGGATGTCATCGATGAAAGAAATACAAAAAAATATTACTGGAAAACAATACTGGCGCAGTATGGACCAACTTGCTGATACGCCAGAATTTAAAGAGTTTTTGGAACGTGAGTTTCCTGAAAATGCTTCTGAAATGACGAATCCAGTTTCGCGTCGTAAATTTTTGGGCCTTATGGGTGCATCGATTGCCTTTGCCGGGCTGGCAAGTTGCCGCAGGCCCGTAGAAAAAATCGTGCCTTATGTAAAAGCGCCGGAAAATGTTATACCGGGCATTCCACAATATTATGCCACAACAGCAACGCTTGGCGCGCATGCCTATGGCCTTGTTGTAGAGAGCCACGGCGGCCGGCCTACAAAAATAGAGGGCAATGAAAAACATCCTTCTTCCCAGGGAAAAACCAATACCTTTTTACAAGCCGAAATTTTAAATTTATACGATCCCGACCGTGCTAAAGAAATTACACATGATGGTGAAACTTCTGATTGGGCCAGCTTTGTCTCTTTTTGGAAAGAGAAACATGCCGGGTTTATAGAAAGTAAAGGTGAAGGCCTTGCAATAGTTTCCGGTGAATTCTCATCGCCCACTTTATATGGTTTATATACCACATTTAAAAAAGTATTTCCAAAAGCGCTTTGGGTGGTTGATGAGCCCATAGATTATAGTAACCTTTATGATGGGATCAAGGTAGCGACGGGTAAGTTATTACGGCCAAATCATCATCTTGAAAAAGCAAAAATTGTAGTTTCGATTGATAATGATTTCCTTGGCACCGCACAGGAATCTGTTGCATCTAATATGGGATTTGCCAGCGCACGAAGGGTTGAATCCGAAAATGACGATATGAACAGGCTTTATGTAGTTGAATCTGCATTTTCAATTACGGGTGGAATGGCCGATCACCGTAAGCAATTATCACAAACGCAAATCGAAGGTTTTACACGCCAGCTGGCAGCCGAGTTTAATATTATTGATTCTACTGCTGAAATAGTGGAAACGGTTTGGATGAAGGCACTTGTTGCTGATCTGAAAAAAAATAAAGGCAACACGCTTATATTTGCAGGTCACCGCCAAAGTGCTGCCACACATGCGTTAGTTTATGCAATTAACGCTGCTCTTAATAATAATGGTTCCACTGTTACATACCATGATGATCAATATGCAGTACTTGAAGGTACGACCCTTTCAGAATTTGCATCTAATGCTCAAACCGGTAAAATAAACTCAGTGGTGATGCTTGCCACGAACCCGGTTTATTCTGCGGTGAGTGATATAAATATTACAGCTGCGTTAGATAAAATCGAAAATAAAATATCTTTTGCTGCACATAAAGATGAAACGGCCTCAGTTGCCAATTGGTTGATTCCTCAGTCTCATTTTTTAGAGTCCTGGGCTGACGCCTCGGCTGTTGATGGCACGCTCTCTGTAGCACAACCACTGATCCAGCCTCTTTATAATTCTAAAAGTATTACCGAAGTTTTAAACGTGATTGTAAATGCTGAGGATAAAAAAGGGCACAGTCTTGTTAAGGAAACATGGAAAGGTCTTTTAAAAACAGCCTCCTTAGGGAAGCCATGGCGGAAAATTTTGCACGATGGTGTTTATACATCCTCAAATAGTGTTGCGATCCCGTCCAAAAACTCTGCTATTGCCGAGTTGGTTTCCTCGACTAAGCTTAATAATAGTTCACTTTCAAAAGATAATTTAGAAGTTGTCTTTTATACTTCACCTTCCGTTTATGACGGCCGTTACGCGAATAATGGCTGGATGCAGGAAGCGCCGGACCCTGTCACAAAATTATGTTGGGACAACGCTGCTTTGATCAACCCTAAAACAGCACAGGCGTTGGGCGTAAACACAAAAGATTTAATCACACTTTCGGCTAATGGGGCAACGATGGAAATTGTTGTTTCTGTTACACCGGGCGTTGCCGATAATGTCGTGGCCCTGGAACTTGGTTTTGGTAGGGAAAATCTTGGCCGAATAGCAGATGGTGTTGGCTTTAATGTGAATGTGCTGAGAAACAGTGCTGGTAAACATTCAGCGGCAGGCGCCAAAATTACACCAACCGGACGTACATATCCATTGGCAAATACGCAAGACCACAGCTCGATGGAAGGACGTCCATTAATCCGAGAAGCAACGCTCGATGAATATCGTAAAGAACCAAATTTTGCTCCGGAAATGGTTGAACATCCACCATTAAAATCACTTTGGGATGATTATTCTTATGAGCAGGGTTATCAATGGGCGATGACAATCGACTTGAATACATGTACTGGTTGTAACACTTGTTTGGTTGCTTGCCAAAGTGAAAATAATATTCCTGTTATTGGTAAAGAAGAAGTTGAAAAAGGGCGTGAGATGCACTGGATACGCCTGGACCGTTATTTTGCAGGTGATATAGATAATCCTGAAATGGTCTATCAGCCGGTTGCTTGCCAGCACTGCGAAAATGCCCCATGCGAGCAGGTTTGTCCTGTTCAGGCAACATTGCACGATGAAGAAGGTTTGAACGTGATGACCTATAATCGTTGTGTGGGTACACGTTATTGTGCAAACAACTGTCCTTATAAAGTACGCCGTTTTAACTTTTTTAATTTTACAAAGGATTATCCTGAGCAAATTAAAATGGCGCAAAATCCTGATGTAACTGTTCGTTTCCGTGGAGTAATGGAAAAATGTACTTATTGTACACAGCGATTACAGGGTGCAAAAATTACGGCGAAAAACGAAGGCCGTCAGGCAAAAGATGAAGATTATATGACAGCGTGCCAGCAAGCTTGTCCGGCTGATGCGATTGTTTTTGGTAATTTAATTGATCCTGAAAGCGCCATTGTAAAAGCTAAAAAGCAAAACCGAAATTATGCATTATTGGGTGAGTTGAATATCAGGCCTCGTACGACATTTATGGCCAAACTGCGTAACCCAAATCCTGAAATTGAAAAGCTAACAGAAACTGTAAGTTAAAATACCGATAAATAAATAATTAGCCCTTTTAGATGTCGGGTATAACTGTTCCCAGGCGACTGGGATTGTAAATCGAACGAAGTGGTTTTGGGCAATCCACTTCTTCCAGCATAAAAGTGAGTGTAATGTGAGTTCTAAGAACATAGAAACAGATGCGAGTTTAGATTATCAAGTACCTTTGATTCGGGGAAACCCCACCTTTGCGTCGATCACAGAAAGCGTCTCTAAAGTTACCGAGGCAAAGACAACAAAAGAATGGTTTGTATTGTTTGGATTTTTCTCGTCGCTTACCATGATAATGATTGGATCAATTGGTTATCTCATTTGGGAAGGAACCGGGATATGGGGCCTTAACAACCCTGTTGGTTGGGGGTGGGCCATCGTAAACTTTGTATTTTGGGTCGGTATTGGCCATGCGGGTACGCTTATTTCGGCTGTTTTATTCCTGTTTCATCAAAAATGGCGTACGTCGATAAACCGGTTTGCAGAGGCGATGACAATTTTTGCGGTAATTTGTGCGCTGGTTTTTCCCGGTATCCACGTGGGCAGGATTTGGGCGGTTTATTATTTCTTTCCAATTCCAAATCAAATGGATATGTGGCCAAACTTTAGAAGTCCGTTATTATGGGATTTCTTTGCGGTCGGTACTTACTTTACTGTTTCCTTTATGTTTTGGTACACAGGTTTAATACCGGATTTAGCAACTTTGCGTGACCGGGCGACAAATAAAATCCGTAAGTTAATTTTAGGTGTTGCGGCTCTTGGATGGCGAGGTGGCAACAAGCAATGGAAACATTATGAGTTGGCATATTTACTTTTAGCTGGTTTATCTACACCTCTTGTACTTTCTGTGCATAGTGTGGTAAGTACAGATTTTGCGACGAGTGTAATTCCTGGGTGGCATACAACAATTTTCCCGCCTTATTTTGTTGCGGGTGCTATTTTTTCTGGTTTTGCCATGGTGATGACCCTTGCGATTATTGCGCGTAAAATTTATAATCTTGAGCATATTATTACGATTACACATCTTGAGAACATGAATAAAGTTATCCTGCTTACAGGCATGATGGTTGGCTATTCGTATAGCATGGAATTTTTTATAGCGTGGTATAGTGGTAATCCTTATGAATCGTTTGCCTTTGTAAACCGTGCATTTGGGCAATATGCCTGGGCCTATTGGATAATGGTCTCGTGTAATGTTATTGTGCCTCAAATATTTTGGTTTAGGAAATTAAGAAGAAGTATTCCGGTAATGTTCGTAGCATCAATTTTTGTAAATATTGGCATGTGGTTTGAGCGATTTGTAATTATTGTTACAACCCTTGCTAAAGATTTTCTTCCATCTGCCTGGGATTATTTTTCACCGACCATCTGGGATGTATCTTTAATGATTGGCGTATTTGGATTGTTTTTTACACTCTTTTTACTATTTATAAAGCATCTTCCAATGGTTGCGATGGCTGAACTAAAAGGTGTTTTACCGCAAGCGGATCCTCATTTTGGGCACGATGGACATGAAGGAGAGAGCAAATGATGGATAACAAAAATGTATTGGCTGTTTTGGCAGAGTTTAAAACACCTGCAGATTTGATCCACGCTGCAGAAAAAGTAAACAAAGAAGGCTATAAAAAATATGATTGTCATTCACCGTTTCCTATCCATGGGATGGATGATGCCATGGGCGAGAAACGTTCCCCGCTGGGATATATGGTTGGCATTGTAGCTTTTCTTTCAGCTGCAGGTATGTGGTTTTTTCAATACTGGACATCTGCTGTGGATTATCCATTAGTTCTGTCGGGCAAACCACTTTTTAGTTATCAGGCATTCGGTGTTGCGGCATGGGCCATTATGGTTTTGTCTTCTGCAGCAACAGCTTTGATAGGAATGCTTGTATTAAATGGATTGCCGAGATTTCACCATCCACTTTTTTACTCAGATAATTTTACAAAAAAAGTAAATGATGATGGCTTTTTTGTAAGTATTGAAGCGCATGACCCTAAATTTAATCCAGATGAAACAAAGAGCTTTCTTGAATCGATTGGTGGCACTAATGTAGAATTGGTTGTGCCGGATGATGAAGGTTAAAAAAATGGGAAGGTTTATTTTGAAGTTTAACAGAACAAATATATTAAAACGTATACCATTGGCATTGTTCGTACCAATTCTTCTGGTTGGCTGCTTTAGAGGGACGCCATCAGAGAAGCCTGCAATTCACTTGAATCCAAATATGGATGATCAGGAGCGGTATGATCCACAGGAAAAAAGCCCTTTCTTTGCTGATAGACGTGTTATGCGCGATTTGGTAGAGGGTACTGTTGCGCGTGGCGAATTAAATGAAGATGATGCGTACTACCGTGGAAAAGATGAAAATGGAAATTATCTCAAAACGATTCCGCTCGATGTAACGATGACGTTAATGTCTCGTGGGCAAGAACGATATAACATTTATTGTTCACCATGCCATAGTAAAGCGGGTGATGGCAAAGGTATTGTTCCCAAGCGCGGTTTTTTACCGCCACCTTCGTTTTTTAAGGAAAATGTCCTGGCTTTCGACGATGGCTATATTTATCATGTAATTGCAAATGGTGTTCGGAATATGCCAGCCTATAGAAAACAAATTCCCGTCAATGACCGTTGGGCAATAGTCGCTTATGTAAGGGCACTGCAAAAAACACATACAGCAACGGCAAATGATGTTCCTAAAGATAAACTTAAAGAGCTTAATTAGAGAAAAAAATGAGCATAGATAAAACTACTTATATGATTTCAGATAAAGGGAGTCTTGGCCGAAATGCCATGATTGTGGGCGCACTATTTTTGGTAATTTCTGCGGCCGGTTGGTTTATGGATTCCCCACAATTTTTTAGTTCATACCTTGTTGCCTATATTTTTTGGTTAACCTTCGCACTTGGTGGGCTGTTTTTTACACTTGTAAACCATCTATTTGGCTCTCAGTGGAATATTGTTATGCGCCGATTTACCGAAGCCACTATGTATAGCTTTCCATTATTGGCAGTTCTTTTTATCCCGATTCTGTTTGGGATGCATGATTTATATCATTGGACACATGAGGATGTCGTCGCCAATGATGCCATTTTAACTGCCAAGGCCGGGTATTTAAATGTTACATTCTTTACAATAAGGGCGGCCGTTTATTTTACAATCTGGTTTTTTATCAGCCGGACTTTATACAATTTATCTTTGAAACAAGATAAGAACCCGGACGATAAAATAATCTTAAGGATGAAACAGATAAGCGCACCGGGAATGATTCTTTATGCCTTAACATCTACTTTTGCAGCTTTTGACTGGCTAATGTCGCTCGAACCGCATTGGTTCTCAACAATTTATGGCCTCTATGTTTTTGCCGGCAGTTTTTTAGCTGTACTTTGTTTTGTAATTTTATTTGGCCTTAATCTGCGTAAAAAAGGCTATTTAACCGATATCTTTACTGTAGAACACTACCATGACCTTGCAAAATTAGTTTTTTCGTTTATCGTTTTTTGGGGTTATATGAGTTTTTCTCAATATTTTTTAATTTGGTACGCCAATATTCCTGAAGAAACCATCTGGTATCTTGTCCGCTGGGAGAATGGATGGTATGTCATTTCTTTGATAATTATATTTGGCCATTTTGTTTTTCCTTTTCTTGGTTTATTGTTAAGGGCTGCTAAAAGAAGTTTCGCATGGTTGAAATTCTTGGCTATCTGGATACTTGTAATGCATTATATTGATATGTTCTGGCTTATCAAACCTGCTCTTTCTCATGGTAATGGACCACATTTCAATTGGATGGATTTTACAACTTTAATAGGTATCGGTGGATTATTTATCTGGAACTTCTGGAATAATTTTACAAGCAACCCGATTCTTCCAATTGGTGAAAGACGTTTGGAAGCTTCTTCAAAATTTAAAGTATAACAATAGGTTTATAGAGAAAAATAGTGTTAATAAACTTGAAAATTAATTAGGATTATTTATGTCTGCAGGATATGAAAAAAAAGATGTAAGCGTTAAAGGTATTGTTTTAGGTACTGTCGCATTGGTTTTGCTTATTATTGCCATGGTTGCTTTTGTTCGAGACTATTTTGTTTTTAATATGGAAAAAGAAATTACACAATCAATTTTGAACAATCCTTCTAAAGAATTAATAGCAATACAGAAATCCGAATCAGAACAGCTCTCGAGTTACAAAATTATTGATAGTGAAAAGGGTGTATACCAGATACCTATCGATCTTGCAATGGAAATTGTTGTTAAAGAGTATACTAAGTAGTAT
Organism: Calditrichota bacterium; assembly: GCA_024277115.1. GTDB lineage: Bacteria > Calditrichota > Calditrichia > Calditrichales > J004 > JABFGF01. The sequence goes on along the minus strand of JAJRVW010000019.1, from coordinate 887 downwards.
TGATGCCCCGTTTATTAATTATTTTATTTCTTATAAGTCCTTTTCTTATTGCACAACAGATAAAGGATAATATAAAAGAATTAAATAAAATAAGTGTTGTCGAAAAACTTGGAGATTATATCCCGCTTGATGTACCGTTGATAAATGAAGTTGGGGACAGTGTTTCTTTAAAAAATTATTTTAATTCGGATGTTCCTGTACTCTTTACATTTGCTTATTATGAATGTCCGATGTTATGCAGCCAGGTATTAAGTTCAATTTCAACAAGCGTTAAAAATTTAGACTGGGGATCTCAAAACAGGTTCAAAGTCGTTACTGTAAGTATTGATCCCGGGGAGACACCGGAACTCGCGTTAAAAAAGAAAAAATTTTATCTTTCGGAAATTACAGATCCGGAAATTAAATCAAACTGGACTTTTTTTACAACAACCCAGAATATTATCGATACTTTGACCAATGCCCTTGGTTTTGAGTATTATTATGTGGAAGAGCGGGACGAATACGCGCATCCGGCAGTTGCGTTTGTTTTATCGCCTGATGGAAAAATTTCACGCTATCTTTACGGCCTTAACTATGAGCCTAAAGATTTAAAATTCGCTTTACTCGAGGCTTCTGAAGGCAAAGTAGGAAGTACAATTGAAAGGCTTCTTTTGTACTGTTATCATTATGACGCAACAGCAAACACTTATACACCATTTGCAAGAAATATAATGCAACTCGGTGGAGTTTTAACTTTGATTTTTTTAGGAAGTTTTCTCGCTGTTTATTGGATACGCGAGAATAAGCGACAAAAAATTGCAGAACAATAAATTTATAAACCATCATTGATAATTAAGGATTAGTATACATGGATCCGAACGGAACACTATTTTTCCCAGGACAAAGTT